>CALGVL010000236.1 GCA_937930165.1 uncultured Acetobacteraceae bacterium | reverse complement strand
CGCGGCCTGGGCCGCCATGCTCGGCGATTGGCTGGCTGCCCCCCTGCCCACAGGCAGCGGCGCAGCCGGCCAGCTTTGTGACATTCCTGGCGGCGTGGGGATTTGGTTGCGCAGGATGCGGCGGCAGGCTTGCCTCACTCCATCGGCAGCCAGATGGAGAAGGTGGCGCCTTCGCCTTCCTTGCTGTCGATGCGGAGCTGGCCGCGGTGGCGGCTGACGATGTGCTTGACGATGGCCAGGCCAAGCCCGGTGCCGCCGGCCGCGCGGGAGCGGCCGCTATCCACGCGGTAGAAGCGTTCTGTCAGGCGCGGGAGGTGCTCGGGCGGGATGCCCGGCCCGTCATCGGCCACCGCAAGCACCAGGCCGGGCCGCTGCGGCCACCGCCCGCCCGGCGCCGCCGGCTGCAGCGAGAGCCGGATGCGGCCGCCCGGCCGCCCATGCCGCAGGGCGTTGTCGAGCAGGTTCTGCAGCACCTGCGCAAGCTGGTCGGCATCCCCCGGCACCGCCGGCAGGTCCGGGGCCAGGTCGAGCTGCAGCCGCGCCCCCTGCGCCGCGATCCGCGGCTCGAACTCCGCCGCGATCCGGCCTGCCAGCCCGGCCAGGTCCACCGGTTGCAGCGGCCGCTGGTGCTCGTTCAGCTCGATGCGCGACAGGCTCAGCAGATCCGCGATCAACCGCTCCATGCGCGCGGCCTGGTCGGCCATGATGCCGAGGAAGCGCTGCGTGGCCGCCGGATCCTCCGCGGCCGGGCCGCGCAGCGTCTCGATGAAGCCGGTGAGGCTGGCGAGCGGCGTGCGCAGCTCATGGCTGGCATTGGCGACGAAATCGGCGCGCATCCGCTCCACCGCGCGCTCCCGCGTGCGGTCCGTGAGCCACACCACGAACCGGTCCCCGCCCCCCGCGGCAGGGTCGAGGGCGATGACCGTGGCCTGCCACTCCCGTGGCACCGGCACGGGCAGCATCAATTCGATCGTCTGCGCCGCGCCGCCGGCCTCGGCGCGATCCAGGGCGGCGTGCAGCGACGGATGGCGCAGCACCGGGGCGGCCTCGAGGCCGAATTCACGCCGCGCCGCGGCATTGGCCCGGCGCAGCCGGTGATGGGCGCCGAGCACCAGCAGCGGGTCCGGCAATGCCTCCAGGATCGCCGCCTCGACGCGCCGCGCGGCTTCGGCGCGATCGGCCCGGTCCAGCAGGGCGCGCCTCACCCGCTCCGCCTGGCGCAGCAGCGTGGCGAGGCCGGGCAGGGCGGGGACGGGGATCGGGTCCCGTGGCTCCGCAACCCGGCGGAGTGCGGCCTCGATCCGCCCGAGATCGCGGGCCCAGACCAAGGCCAGTCCGAATTGCGCCAGCGCCACCCCGGCCAGGGCCAGCAGACCGGGCCCGGGCGCGACGGCGCCGGCCAGGAGCAGCGCCGCCAGGGCCGCAAGCGGCGCGGTTCCGATCAGGGCGGCCACCGGCAGGATCGCTCTCAACCGCATGCCCCCTTCACTCCCTGCCGGGGGGCGGGGCGTCAAGCGCGGCGCGGACCGGCGGCTATGGTCCCTCCGCATCCAGCGCATAGCCGGCGGAGCGGACGGTGCGGATCAGGTTCGCCTCGCCCGGGCCGTTGACGGCCTTGCGCAGGCGCAGGACGTGGACGTCCACGGTCCGCAGCTCCACATGGACGTCGCGGCCCCAGACGGCATCCAGCAATTGCTCCCGCGAGAAGACCCGGCCGGGATGCCGCATCAGGAATTCCAGCAGCCGGTACTCCGTCGGGCCCAGATGCAGCACCCGCCCGTTCCGGGTGACGCGGTGCGCATCCTGGTCCAGGACAAGGTCGAGGAAGGTGAGCGTGCCCTTGGCAGCCATGCCGCCGGAACGGCGCAGCAGCGCCCGGATGCGCGCCAGCAGCGCCTCCATGGCGAAGGGCTTGCCGATATGGTCGTCCGCGCCGGTGTCCAGCGCGCGCACCGCATCCTGGTCCTCGCTGCGCGCCGTCAGCATGATGATCGGCAGGTCGCGCGTCGCCGGCCGGCGGCGGAGCTGGCGGCAGACCTCGAGCCCGGAGAGGCTGGGCAGCATCCAATCCAGCAGCACCAGGTCGGGACGTTCCTCGGCGATGCGCAGCAGCGCCTCCTGCCCGTCCGCCGCTTCGTCCACGCGGAAGCCCTGCCGTTCCAGGTTGTAGCGCAGCATGGTGGCCAGCGCCGGCTCGTCCTCGACCACCAGGACCGAGGGTCTCGTCGTCTCGTGGCCCGATCCGGGCGCAGTCATCGATGCCGTCCTCATCCGGCCGGCCGGTCCTGCGGGCGGACCACGGCATAGGCCGAGGCATCCGCCTTGGGCCGGTCCTCCGGCAGCGTATCGCCGCGCACGGCGTAATGCACGGTTTCCGCGATGTTGGTGGCGTGGTCGCCGATACGCTCCAGGTTCTTGGCCATGAACAGCAGGTGGGTGGCGGCGGTGATGGTCCGGGGATCCTCCATCATATGGGTCAGCATCTCCCGGAAGATGCCGTTGTAGATCTCGTCCACCGGCTCGTCCGCCGCCCAGACCTCCCCGGCCCGCGCCGCGTCGCCCCGCACCAGCGCGTCGATTGCACCCTGCAGGTTCTCCTGCACCAGCCGCGCCATGCGCTGGAAGCCGTTGAGGCTGCCGAGCGGCGGCAGGGAGGCCACCACGATGCTGCGCTTGGCGACGTTGGAGGCATAGTCGCCGATGCGCTCGAGATTGTGGCTGACCTTCAGCGCCGCGACGATCAGCCGCAGGTCCTGGCCCATGGGCTGGCGCAGGGCGAGCAGGCGGATGCAGAACTCCTCGATCTCCCGCTCCAGCGCATCCAGCGCCGCGTCGCGCCGCACCACCTCCGCCGCCAGCTCGGAATCGCGCTGGATCAGCGCCTGGGTCGCCTCGGCCACCTGCCGCTCGGCCAGGCCGCCCATCCGGGCGATGGCATCGCGCAGCCGGTTCAGCTCCTCGGCATAGCTGCGCACCGTATGCCCGGCCATCCTCTCGTCCATGTCGCCCCTCGCGCTCAACCGAAGCGTCCGGTGATGTAGGCCTGCGTCCGCGGATGCCGCGGCGCGGTGAAGAGCTGCGCCGCCGGCGCCACCTCGACCAGCTCGCCCAGGTAGAAGAAGGCCACCTGGTCGGCGCAGCGGGCCGCCTGCTGCATGTTGTGGGTGACGATGGCGATGGTGAAGTCCTGCTTCAACTCGTCGATCAGCTCCTCGATCTTCAGGGTGCTGATGGGGTCGAGCGCCGAGGTCGGCTCGTCCAGCAGGATCACCTCCGGCCGCACGGCGATGGTGCGGGCGATGCAGAGCCGCTGCTGCTGCCCGCCGGAGAGGCCGAGGGCGGAGCTGTGCAGCCGGTCCTTCACCTCGTCCCAGAGCGCGGCGCGGGTCAGGGCCCATTCCACCCGCTCCTCCATCTCCGCCTTGCCGAGCCGCTCATGCAGGCGCACGCCGAAGGCGATGTTCTCCTGGATGGTCATCGGGAAGGGGGTGGGCTTCTGGAACACCATGCCGATCCGGGCCCGCAACTCGTTCAGGTCCACATCGGGGGCGAGGATGTTGCGGCCGTCCATGACCACCTCGCCCTCGGCGCGCTGGCCGGGATAGAGGCTGTACATGCGGTTCAGCACCCGCAGCAGGGTGGATTTGCCGCAGCCCGAGGGGCCGATCATGCCGGTCACCTGCCGGTCCGGCAGGTCCAGGCTGATGCCCTTCAGCGCCCGGTTCGTGCCGTAGTAGAAATCGAGGTGGCGGATGGAAATCCGGACGGGCGGGCGCTCCGCGGCGGAGTGAGCCTGCGCCCGCGCGGCGCCGCCTGCCTGGTGCATCACGATTCCGGCCATGCTTTCCTCATTTCCGCAGCAGGCTGCGGGCCAGGATGTTCAGCCCGAGCACGCCGAAGGTGATCAGCAGCGCGCCGGTCCAGGCCAGCGCGATCCAGTCCTCGAAGGCGGAACCGGCGTAGTTGTAGATGGTGACCGGCAGGCTCGACATCGGCTGCGCCAGGTCCAGCGACCAGTTCAGGTTGCCCAGCGAGGTGAAGAGCAGCGGCGCCGTCTCCCCGGCCGCGCGGGCCACGGCCAGCAGCAGCCCGGTCAGGATGCCCGACCGCGCCGCCCGCCAGCAGACCAGGGTGACCATCTTCCATTTCGGGGCACCGAGGGCGATCACCGCCTCGCGCAGCGTATCCGGCAGCAGGCGCAGCGAGTCCTCGGTGGTGCGGACCACGACGGGGATGATGATGATGGCCAGGGCGACGGCGCCGGCCAGGCCGGAAAAGCCGCCGAAGGGCACCACCAGAAGCTGGTAGACGAAGAGCCCGACCAGGATGGAGGGCGCCGAGAGCAGCACGTCCGAGACGAAGCGCACCGCATCGCCCAGGCGCGACGCCCTGGCATATTCGGCCAGGTAGGTGCCGACCAGCAGTCCGAGGGGCGTGCCGATCAGGGTGCCGATCCCGGTCTGGATCAGGCTGCCGACGATCGGGTTCAGCAGGCCGCCGCCCGAGCCCGGCGGCTTCGTCACCTGGGTGAAGACCGTGCCGCTCAGCGCCGGCAGCCCGCGCCAGAGCAGCGTCAGCAGGATCGAGGCCAGGAAGAACAGCCCGATTAGGGTCGCGGCCAGGCAGAGCGCCCGGATGACGGCATCCTTGCGCCGCCGGCGGCGATGGAGCGCGGCGGAGAGGGGGGCGCTCATCGGTTCAACCCTTCAGCCGCGGCCGCAGCAGCCAGCGGGAGATAGCCAGCACGAGGAAGGACAGGGCAAACAGCAGGAAGCCAAG
>CALGVL010000235.1 GCA_937930165.1 uncultured Acetobacteraceae bacterium | reverse complement strand
GGCAGGCGGCCCGCCAGTGGCGGCAGCAGCAGTGCCCAGAAGGCCACGCCGCCCAGCAGCATGGTGCGCACGACCAGCTCCGCCGCGTGGACCACCACGCTGGCGAAGCCGTAGAGGTCGAGGAACTGCTCCACGGCGGCTCAGGGGGCGCGGATGGTGAAGGGGATGTCGCCGCGGGTGATGTGCCCGTCCATCGCCAGCACCTGCCAGCGCAGCCGCCAGGCGCCGGGGGCGAGGCGGGATGCCGGTGCCGGCGCCTCCAGCCGGGCGAGCCCATTGGAATGGGTGATGTCCAGCGCCTGCGACGCGCCGTCCGGCCCGATCAGGGTGAGGCGGCTGCGCTCCGGGTCGATTCGGCTGTTGAACTGCACCGAGATTCGCGCCGGCAGGGCGTCCAGCACGGCGCCGGCCGCGGGCTCCGAGGCGGTGACAATGGCATGCGCCGATGCCTCGCCGGCCACCGACAGGGTGGCCAGGCAGGCAAGCAAGACTTGGCGGCGGCGGCGGGGCTGGGGCAAGAGGGCGACTCCTCGGCGACACAGTCCGGCCGGCATCCGCCTGCCGGGACCACTCCCGGGTTGCAACGTAACGCCAAGGTGCCGCAAAACTCGCGACACGCAAGATGCCGGCGCGGTGGGTGCTGCGCGAACAGGGCATCGGCCAGGGGACGTGGTAATGCGAATCATTCTGGCGCAGCCGAGGGGGTTCTGCGCCGGCGTCGTGCGGGCGGTCGAGATCGTCGAGCGGGCGCTGGCGAAGCATGGTGCCCCCGTCTATGTGCGCCACGAGATTGTCCACAATCGCCGGGTGGTCGAGAGTCTGGAGCGCCAGGGCGCCCGATTCGTCGAGGAGCTGGACCAGGTGCCGCCGGGGGCAATCACGGTCTTCAGCGCGCATGGCGTCTCGAAATCGGTGGAAGCGGCAGCGGCGGCGCGCGGCCTGCCGGTGCTGGACGCCACCTGCCCGCTCGTCTCCAAGGTGCATGCGGAGGGGCGGCGCTATGTCGCGCTCGGCCGCACCCTGATCCTGGTGGGCCATGCCGGGCATCCGGAGGTGGAGGGGACGCTCGGCCAGATCCCGGGGGAGGTGCATCTGGTCGCGAGCCCGGAGGATGTGGACCGCCTGCCCATCCCGCCCGACCGGCCGGTGGCCTATGTGACCCAGACGACCCTCTCGGTGGACGACACGAGGCTGGTGATCGAGGCGCTGCGGCGCCGCTTCGCCGATATCCTCGGGCCGGACACGCGGGATATCTGCTACGCCACCCAGAACCGCCAGGCGGCGGTGCGGGAGCTGGCGCGGCAGGTGGATGTGCTGCTGGTGGTCGGCGCGGCGAACAGTTCCAATTCGAATCGACTTCGGGAGATCGGTGCGGAACAGGGAATCCCGTGCTACCTGATCCCGGATGCCGGGGCACTGCGGCCGGAATGGGTCGCGGGCGCCGGGACGGTAGGGATCACGGCCGGGGCCTCCGCCCCGGAAAGCCTGGTGCAGGAGGTGATCGCGGCGCTGGCCCGGCTGGGGCCGGTGGAGGTCTCCACCATGCCGGGCATTGTCGAGGATGTGCAGTTCAAGCTGCCGGCGGCGCTGGTCGAAACCGAAGCCAGTGCCGCCTCGTAAGGGATTTTGTGAATGGGCATCCCGCTGCGCCAGCAGATCAAGGTCGGCGCCTATATCCTGAGGCAGCATCTGGCCGGGCGGAAGCGCTACCCGCTGGTGCTGATGCTGGAGCCGCTGTTCCGCTGCAACCTGGCCTGCGCCGGCTGCGGCAAGATCGACTATCCCGATCCCATCCTGAACAAGCGCCTGTCGGTGCAGGACTGCCTGGACGCCGTGGACGAGTGCGGTGCGCCGGTGGTGGCGATCGCGGGCGGCGAGCCCTTGCTGCACAAGGAGATGCCGCAGATCGTCGAGGGCATCCTCAAGCGGGGGAAGATCGTCATCCTCTGCACCAACGCCCTGCTGCTGGAGAAGAAGATCGACCAGTACAAGCCGCATCCGCGCTTCACCTGGGACATCCACCTGGACGGCGACCGGGAGCAGCATGACTGGGCGGTGAGCCAGAAGGGCGTCTACGACCGCGCCGTGGCGGCGCTGAAGCTGGCGAAGTCCAAGGGCTTCCGCACCGCCATCAACTCCACCCTGTTCAACAACGCCGAGCCGGAGCGCATGGCGCGCTTCTTCGACGAGGTGACGGCCATGGGCGTGGACGCCATCATGGTCTCGCCCGGCTATGCCTATGAGCGCGCGCCGGACCAGCAGCACTTCCTGAACCGCCGCAAGACCAAGGAGCTGTTCCGGAGCATCTTCGCGCGCGGCAAGGGCAAGGGCTGGAAATTCGGCAACAGCCCGCTGTTCCTGGATTTCCTGGCCGGCAACCAGCGGTACCACTGCACGCCCTGGGGCAACCCGACGCGGAACATCTTCGGCTGGCAACGCCCCTGCTACCTGATCGGCGAAGGCTATGCGAAGACCTTCAAGGAGCTGATGGAGACCACCGACTGGGACCGCTACGGCACCGGCAACTACGAGAAATGCGCCGACTGCATGGTGCATAGCGGCTTCGAGGCGACGGCGGTGATGGATGCGGTGAAGCGCCCCTGGAAGGCGATCGCCGCGCAGCTCCGCGGCCCGCGCACCGAGGGCGAGATGGCGCCGGAGATCGACCTCTCCAACCAGCGTCCGGCCGAATACGTGTTCAGCCGCCACGTCCAGCAGGCGCTGGCGGAGATGGCGCATGAGCCGCCGAAGCGCGGCGCCAAGCATGGCGGCACCGCGCCGCCGGCAATGGCGGCGGAGTAGGGCCTAAAGCAGCCGCGGCAGGCTGGAGCCCAGCAGCACCAGGCCGGAGGCGGTGAGCAGCGCCAGCACGATGCGCCGGAACAGAGCATCGCTGCTCCGGCGATAGAGCCAGGCGCCGAGCAGCGCGGGCAGCAGCATCGCCGGCGCTACCAGGGCGAAGAGCGGCAGGAAGCCCGCATGCACCGTCCCGGTCGCCAGATAGGCGGCCATGGTCAGCGCGTGCATGGCCAGGTTGAAGAGCTGGGACACGCCGCGCTGCTCGTCCCGCGGCCAGCCGCGCAGGGTGCACCAGAGGATGGGAATGGGCCCGCTCAGCCCGCCGAGCCCGCCCATCGCGCCGCCGCCCAGCCCGGCCAGCGCATCCGCCAGCCTGCCGCCCGCGGTGACGCAGGGCGGGTGCCGCATCAGCAGCATCGCCGGGCACCACAGGACCAGCAGAGCCCCGAGCGCGGCCTTGAAGCCGGTCGGGTCGATCACATGCAGCGCCGCCACGCCGGCCGGCACGCCGAGCGCGCCGCCCAGCAGGAAGGGCAGCGCGCGCCCCATTCCCGCCCGCTTGTGCTGGAGCGCGGGCAGCGTCAGGAGCTGGCCGAGGAGGGAGCCGAGGACGACGAGCGGGCCCGCGCCCTGCGGCTCCATCACCCAGGCCCAGACCGTCAGCGCCACCAGCCCGAAGGCGAAGCCCGAAAGCCCCTGGACGAGCCCGCCGAGCGCGGCGCCGAGCAGCAGGGGAAGGAGGGGCGGCTCCATCTCAGCGGGCCGGCAGCGCCTTTGCCGCCCGCGCCAGCGCCGCCAGCGCCGTGCGGCTGCGCTTCGCCACCTGGAGCAGCGGCCGCAATTCACCCGGCCGGCGCAGCAGCGCCAGCATCACGCGGCCCGGTGCCGGGCGCCCATCCGGCGTCAGCCCGACCGCGGCGGCGCGCGGCAGCACCTCCGCCGCCGTGTCGGCCACCGCGCGCAGCGCCGCGAAGGGCAGGCCGCGCGCGGCGGCGAATTCCGCGGCCACGGCGCTTTCCAGATCCACGACCAGAGCGCCGGTCATCACATGGAGGGAGCGCTTCGCCGCTGGCTCCCCCACCACCGCCACCGCGCCGGCCACGGCGCCGAGCCGCGCCCCGGCCGCCCGGGCCAGTGCCGCCGACCAGGCCGCATCGGCAGGCCAGGCGCCCACCGGCCCCCGCACCCGCGTCGCCACCACCAGCGCGCCGCAGGCGAGGGCGGGATCGAGCCCGCCGGCGATACCGAAGCTCAGCACCGCGCTTGCATCGCCGGCCTCGGCCGCCAGCAGGCGGCGCAGCCTTTCGGGATCGCCGCCGCTGATCACCGGCCGGATGCCGGGCGGCAGCAGCGCCGCCTCCGCCCGCATCCCGACGGCGGCAAGGATCGCCATCCCGGCGGCTACAGGCCGACCGTCACCCGCCGCGAATTCCCCCGCCGCAGGTTGCGCAGCCGCGCCAGGGCCCAGAGCGGGAAGATGCGCGAATAGCCGTGGTAGCGGAGGTAGAAGACGCGCGGGAAGCCGGTGCCGGTGTAGTCAGCCTCCGCCCAGCCGCCGTCCTGCGCCTGGTGGCGCAGCAGCCATTGCGCGCCGCGCTCCACCGCCTCGTCATCCGTGCAGCCGGCGGCCATCAGGGCCAGCAGCGCCCAGGCGGTCTGGCTGGCGGTGCTGCGGCCCATGCGCCGGTCGGCATCGGCGCGGGTGCCGCCGCGGCGGGGATAGGTGTCGCCATCCTCGCCCCAGCCGCCATCCTCATTCTGATGCGCCTTCAGCCAGGCGGCGGCGCGCTGCATGGCGGGATGTTCCGGCGGCAGGCCGGCAGCGTTCAGCGCCGTCACCGCCGACCAGGTGCCGTAGACGTAGTTCACGCCCCAGCGGCCGTACCAGGAGCCGTCCGGCTCCTGCTCCCGCAGCAGGTATTCGACCGACCGCTTCACCGCCGGGTCCTCCGGCCCGCGCTCGAGCTGCGACAGCATGGCGAGGCAGCGGGCCGAGACATCGGCGGTCGGCGGATCCAGCAGCGCGCCGTGATCGGCGAAGGGGATGTTGTTCAGGTAATGGTAGCTGTTGTCGGCATCGAAGGCGCCCCAGCCACCATTGCTCGACTGCATGCCCACCACCCAGTCGGTGGCGCGGGCAATGGCGGCATCGTAGCGCGCATCCTCATTGCCGTACTGCCGACGGGCGCGATCCAGGGCCAGCGCCACCACGGCGGTGTCGTCCACATCCGGATAGTGCGGGTTGGCATACTGGAAGGCCCAGC
>CALGVL010000234.1 GCA_937930165.1 uncultured Acetobacteraceae bacterium | reverse complement strand
TGATTACCGCCGATCTCGGCGTCGCCGCCTCACGCCGCATCGTCGCGAGCTTCCGCCGCACCCGCTTCGGCAAGGAGGTCACGGACCAGGAGGTGAAGGCCGCCCTGGCCGAGGAGATCGCCGCCATCCTCGCCCCGGTGGCGAAGGAGATGGAGATCGAGCCGCGCCACGCCCCGCATGTGGTGCTGGTGGTCGGCGTCAACGGCACCGGCAAGACCACCACCATCGCCAAGCTCGGCCGAATCTACCGCGATCGCGGCCTCTCCTGCGCTTTCGTCGCCGGCGACACCTTCCGCGCCGCCGCGGTGGAGCAATTGCAGATCTGGGGCGAGCGCACCGGTTGCCAGGTCTATGCGCCTGCCAAGCCCGGCGCCGATGCCGCTGGCCTTGCCTTCGACGCGCTGAAATCGGCGAAGCAGCAGGGGACGCAGGTGCTGCTGGTGGATACCGCCGGCCGCTTGCACAACAAGGCCGCGCTGATGGATGAATTGCGGAAGATCGTCCGCGTGCTGAAGCGCCAGGACGAGACAGCGCCGCATTCCGTGCTGCTGGTGCTGGACGCCACCACTGGCCAGAACGCCATCCAGCAGACGAAGATCTTCAAGGAGATGGTGGACGTCACCGGCCTCGCCGTGACCAAGCTGGACGGCAGTGCCAAGGGCGGCGTGGTCGTGGGGCTGGCACAGGAATTCGGCCTGCCGGTGCATATGGTCGGCGTCGGCGAGAAGGCGGAGGACCTCCGCCCCTTCAAGGCAAGGGATTTCGCGCGGGGCCTGGTGGGGCTGGAGTGAGCGCCTGGGCTCCGGGCATGCCGCGATGATCCGGCGCCTGTTCCTTGCGGCCGCCGCCATCGCGGGTCTCGCCGCCGGTGTGGCGGCGCAGGACATGTCGGGGGTGCCCGCAGCCGCGGCCTTCATTGAGGTCATCCCCAGCGAGGGCGGCGCGCCCGTCCAGCTTGCCGCTGCGCAGGTGGTGCGCGTGGCGCAGGTCGAGAATTACACGGTCATCGACACCACCGCCTGGGTGCAGCAGCGGACGATCGAGCCGGTGGAATCCGTCGCGCGGCGCGTGATGGCGGCCGGGCAGCGCCTGGTGGCCCTGACCGACCTGCGCGGTGCGCGCATCTACCTGGCCGCGGACCGGGTGGTGCTGGTGCGCGATGCGCAGGAGCGATACGCCACGGGGGCGCGCGCGGCCATCGTGATGGTCGGGCTCCGCCTTACCACCGACATCGCCGTGCGCGAGACGGTGGAGGAAGTGATGGCCGCACTCCGGCATGCGGCGCAGGGGGTTCCGGGCAGCGGGGGTTGACCGCATTCCATGCGCGCCCGAGTCTCCCGCCGTAAGGAGGGGGTGACAGGCCGATGACGGAAACCCGCTGGGAACGCCTGACGGCGCCGGAACTGAAGGCGCTGGCCGCGCGCGACGCGCTGGTGGTGCTGCCGGTCGGCAGCCTGGAGCAGCATGGGCCGCATCTGCCGGTCTGGACCGACAGCCATGCCGCGCACAACCTCTCGGTCCGCGCCGCGGAAGCGGTGGCGGCGGAGATGCCGGTTGTGGTGCTGCCGCCCATGTGGATGGGGCTGTCGGAGCACCATTTCCCCTTCGGCGGCACGATCAGCCTGGACTATGCCACCTTCCACGCGGTGCTGCGCTGCGTAGTGCGCAGCCTGCGCGCCGACGGCTTCAGCCGGCTGTTCATCGTCAACGGCCATGGCGGGAATATCGAGCCGCTGGCCGTCTCGGCACGGGAGCTGGCGCATGAATTCGGCATGCCCGTCGTCGCCACCACCTGGCCGCAGGTGGCGCCGCAGGAGATCGCCGGCATCCTGACCGCGCAGCCCGGCATCCACCATGCCTGCGAGGGCGAGACCAGCCTCTGGCTGGCCCTGGACCCTGGCCAGGTGCGGCAGGAGAAGATCGCCGATGCGCTCTCCAACGCCGCGCCGCCCACCCCGGCCGGCGCCTCCCGCTTCTGGAGCTTCGAGGAACGCGCCGCGCGCCCCGGCGTCCGCGGCGACCCGCGCGCCGCAACGGCGGAGAAGGGGGAGCGGATCATCGCCGCGGTCGTCGCCGGCTTGGCCCGGATGATGCGCGACCCGGCGCTGTGGCGCCGGCCCGACCCGGTCTGGACCGCCGGACGGGCGCAGCAGCCGCCGGCTCAGTAGGAGAAGGGAAGGCTCAGCCGCGCGCCCGGCGCGGGCTGGAAGAGCTGCTCCTCCCGCGCATGGGGGCTGCCTTCCGCGGCCATGCCGCGGCTGGGCATGCGACGGTAGATCAGGTCCGGCGACAGGCGGGGATGGTCCTTCTCCACCACGCGCGGCGCCTCCAGGTTCCGGTTGGGCACCGGTGCCGCATCCAGCCGGGACGGGGCCGGCTCCGGCGGCGGGCTGGGCGCGGGCTCCTCCGGCCGCGGCTGCGCCACGGCGCGCGGCCGACGGTGCGGGCGAGGGGGAGGCTCCGCCTGGAGCAGCGCTTCCTGTGCCGCAGCCGGGCCGGCCGCCAGGAAGCCGAGCGCCGCCAGCAGCAATGGCCGTCGTTTCATAATCCCTGCACCTTTGGCAGCGGGCGGGTGCCGCGCGGATCCTCGGGCGGGTTGAGCGCCGGGGCGCCCAGCGGCGCCCCCGCCGTCTGCCGCCAATGCTGCAGCGCCCAGCGGACGGAGGGGAAGGCGATCTCCTCCCAGGGGATCTCCTTCCAGGCGAAGAAGCGAACTTCCCTGCTTTCTGGCCCTGCAGCGAAGCCGGGCTCGGCCAGGCTGGCGCGGAAGATCACCTGCACCTGGCCGAGCCGGGAGATGGAAAAGACCGCCATCACCCCCTCCAGGGCGATGCGGGCGCGGGCTTCCTCCCAGGCTTCGCGGCGGGCGCCTTCCTCCACCGTCTCCTGCATCTCCAGATAGCCGGCGGGCAGGGTCCAGAAGCCGGAGCGGGGCTCGATCGCGCGGCGGCAGAGTAGCACCCGGCCGTCGTCAACCACCACGCTGCCCACCACCACCTTCGGGTTCTCATAGGCGATGTATCCGCAATCCGGGCAGGTCAGCCTCTCGCGGTCGTCGCCATCGGGGATGCTGCGGATGAAGGCGGGCATAAAGGAACGATGGGTGTCCCCCGGCGCCGATGCAAGCACATCCGGCCGCGCCCCGCCGCGCGAATGTGAAATGCCGGAGCGTGAGCGGCCGGGACGTTGCCGGGGCGCGTGGATTCCATCTTCGCAAAGGCGGAGATGGCCATGGCTTCAGCGCGAAGCCTGCCGCTGCGGCGGCGCCCGCTCATCCTCCTGGCGCCGGCCGCTGGCCTCCTTGCGAGCGCCTGCTTCCCGGCACCGGGGGGCGAAACCTTCGCCGGCCATCCCGCAATCCGCATCGAGCGCGATATCCCCTATGCGGCAGGCCCGCACTGGTTGCTGGACATCTACCGCCCGGCGATCCGGGCAGAGCGTCTGCCGCTGGTCCTGTTCTTCCATGGCGGCCAATGGCAGATGGGGAGCAAGGACAGCCTGGAGAACCACGTCCTCGCCCTGGGGCTGGCGCGGCATGGCGCGGTGGTGCTGGTGCCGGCATACCGGCTCTATCCCGAAACGCGCTTTCCCGGCTTCCTTGAGGATGCCGCGGCGGCGGTGGCCTGGGGGCGGGACAATGCGGAGCGGCTCGGGGCGGATCCGGGCTCTATCTTCGTCGCCGGGCATTCTGCGGGCGGCTACATCGCCCTGATGCTGGCGCTGGATGGGCAATGGCTGGCGCGGCGGGGCATGAATCACCGGGATCTCGCCGGCGCCATCGGCATCGCAGGCCCCTATGTCGGCGATTTCCCGCGGCACTGGGCGGTGCGCCCGGTCTTTGCCGGGCAGCCGGAGCTGGCGCCGCTGCTGCCTGAAAGCTTCGTCACGGCCGATGCGCCGCCGCTGCTGTTGCTGGGGGGCGGCCTGGACATGGTGGTCGGGCCCCATCACCTCCGCAGCATGGCGGAGCGCGTCATCCAGGCCGGCGGCAGGGTGGAGAGCCGGGTCTATCCCGGCATCGGGCATCTGGGCATCCTGATGTCGCTGCCCTGGCTGCCCAGCCTGGCGCCGACCGCGGCTGATATCGGCCGCTTCGTGACGCAACAGCACGAGCAGCGCCTGGCGGCGAAGGCCCCGCCGCCCGGGATGCTGCAGGCCGCCGCCCCGTAAGGGGGGCCGTGGTCAGACGCGCAGATCGAGCAGGGAACCGCGCGGCAGCGGCCGGGCCGGCTGCGGCGGCACGGCATCCAGCAGCCGTGGCTGGGCCGTGGTGGGGCCAGGGGCGGCGCCGGCCTGGGCCGGCGAGGTGCTGTGGACCGGCTGTACCGTCTGCTTCTGGCCGATGGCCAGAGTGAAGGCAGAAAGCGAATTGGATGCGATCATGCGCAGGATGATCGCGCCGAGCTCCGAATCAACCGTAAACGCCACGCGCCGCGCGCGGAGAAGCCGGTCCCGACGGATCGCGGCGATGGGGAAGGGGCGCATGCCCGGGAGGTTGCCCTCCCGGGCCATTAACCATCAAGTAACCATTGGTCGCCCGGCAGGGCGGAGTCAGGCCGTCTCCAGCGCCGCCACCCCTGGCAGGGTCTTGCCTTCCAGCCATTCCAGGAAGGCACCGCCTGCGGCGGAGACATAGGTGAGCCGGTCCGCCACCCCGGCATGCTTCAGCGCCGCGACGGTATCGCCACCGCCGGCAATGGATTTCAGCCCGGCCGACTGCGTCAGCGCCGCCACGGACTGCGCCACTGCAACGGTCGCGGCATCGAAGGGCGGCGTCTCGAAGGCGCCGAGCGGCCCGTTCCAGACCAGGGTGCTGGCCTGGCGCAGCCGCGCCTCGATGGCCGCCACGGTGTCGTTGCCGACATCCAGCGCCATCATGTCGGCTGGGATGTGGTCAATGCCCACGGTCCGGGTCGGCACATGCGGAGCGAGGTTGGCGGCCACCACCACATCCAGCGGCAGCAGGATCTCGCAATTCGCCGCCTTCGCCTCCTCCAGGATGCGGCGGGCGGTGTCGTGCATCTCCGCTTCCTGCAGGGACTTGCCGACTGCATGCCCCTGGGCGGCGAGGAAGGTGTTGGCCATGGCGCCGCCGATGACCAGCACATCCACCTTCTTCGAGAGATTCCCCAGCAGGTCCAGCTTGGTCGAGACCTTGGCCCCGCCGACGATGGCCACCACCGGCCGGCCCGGATTGCCGAGGGCGGTGTCCAGCGCCTCCAGCTCCGCCTGCATCAGCCGGCCGGCATAGCTTGGCAGCAGCCTTGCCACGCCTTCCGTGCTGGCATGGGCGCGGTGCGCGGCGGAGAAGGCGTCGTTGACGTAGAGGTCGCCCAGCTTCGCCAGCGCCTTGGTGAACTCGGGGTCGTTGGCTTCCTCGCCGGCGTGGAAGCGCAGGTTTTCCAGCAGAAGCACGTCGCCGTCGGCGAGCTTCGCCACCGCCTCCTCGGCCTCCGGCCCGATGCAGTCGCCGACGAAAGCGACGCGCCGACCCAGCACCTCGGCGAGAACGGGCGCGATCGGCGCAAGCGACATCTCGTCCACCCGCTTGCCCTTCGGCCGGCCGAGATGGGCCATCAGCACCACCCGCGCGCCCTGGTCCGCGAGCGCCCGGATCGTGGGCACCACCCGGTCGATGCGCGTGCGGTCGGTGACCTTCCCGTCCTGCATCGGGACGTTGAGATCGACCCGCAGCAGCGTGCGCTTCCCGGCCGCGTTCAGCTGGTCGAGGGTCGCGAAGTCGGGCATCGCATCGGTCCTCTCGTGTGTCGTCCGGGCACCGTGCGCGAAGGGCGCTCTGCCTCCCGGCCTTGAAGGCGCCCGACAATCAAGCCACTCTCCGGGACATAGTCAATTCCGGCGGAGCGGACCGATGACGGTGTTGCGCAGGATGGACGCGATGCGCGACCGGCTTGGCGGCCCGGGAATAGGGCTCGGCCGTCTGGCGCGGTTCGCCTGGTTCTCCGCAAACTACCGGCTCGCCGCCCGGCGGATCCGCCCGCTCGACCGCCGCGCGCCGCGGCCGGAGGGGAAGCCCGACCGGGCGCTGCTGGTCCGGTCGCTGTTCGCCCTGCTGCGCGAGGACCGGGAAAACGTCCGCGCCGGCCTCTATCCGCAGCCGGACGACGCTATTCCGACGCCGGCCCAGTGGCTGCGGCAGGCGCGGGCGTTCTTCGCCGATCTGCCGAAAGTGGACGCGCGCCGCCGCGACCGCACCGGCGGCGAGGAGCTGCGGCGCGCGCCGCCACCGGAAGCGGACCGCCTCGACGCGCTCCCTGCCTATTATACCCGCAACTTCCACTTCCAGACCGACGGCTATCTCAGCGCGGACTCGGCGGCCCTCTACGACTACCAGTTGGACGTGCTGTTTTCGGGCGGCGCCGACGCCATGCGCCGCCTGTGCCTGCCGCCTCTGGTCGAGAGCCTCGCCGCCCGCGGGGAGCGCGCGCCGGTCATGCTCGACCTCGCGTGCGGCACCGGGCGCACCGGGCGCTTCCTGAAGCAGCGCTGGCCGGCCGCCCGGCTGGTGACGCTCGACCTCAGCCTGCCCTACCTCCGCACCGCCCGGACCAGCCTCGCCGACCTGGGGCGGGTGCATCCGGTCTGCGCCAACGGCGAGATGCTTCCCTTCGCCGACGGCAGCTTCGACGCAGTCACCTGCGTCTTCACCTTCCACGAGCTGCCGCCGCGGGTGCGCGCGGCGGTCGCGCGCGAGATCGCGCGGGTGCTGAAGCCGGGCGGCCGCTTCGTGCTGGTGGATTCGCTGCAGGCGGGCGACGACCCGGCACTCGATCCGGTGCTGGAGCTGTTTCCGCGGCTCTACCACGAGCCCTATTTCGGCAGCTATGTCGCCGCGGACCTGCAGGGTCTGTTCGCCCGGGCGGGGCTGGTTCCTGCCGGCGCCGCGACCGGTTTCCTCGCCAAGCGGATCGTCTGCGACCGCCCCGCGTGAGCGCGCGCCCCGCATCGCACATGCGCCGCCCCCGCAGGCTGCAGTTTCGGGCATAGTCCGCCGATGGTGGATCGCAGCATGGACGGCAGCGCGGACGCGGACGACGGCGGCGGCCCGACCGGCGGCGCTGCGGGCCTGCGCGCCGGCAGCGAGGGCGGCCGCCTGCTGCTTTCGCCCCACGGCCACTGGCAGGGCGAGGCGATCGGGACGCTGCACCGGCGGGTCTCGGGGCTGGAGCTGCCGCAGGGCGGCGAGGCAGTCGTCGATCTCGCGGGCCTCGCCTCGGTGGACAGCGCCGGCGCGTGGCTGATCCACGGTCTGGTGGCGGCGCTGGAGCGGCGTGGCGTTGCCGTTTCCGTGCGCAACGCCGACCCGCATGTCGCCGGGCTGCTCGACCGGGTCGCCCGCATCGAGCCGCCGGCGCCGCAGGAGATGGCGCCGCGAATCCGGCCGCAGTGGCGGACGATCCTGGAGCGCACCGGGCGCGCCACATTCACCGCCTTCCAGGCCGCGGGCGGGCTGCTGAGCTTCCTCGGCGCGACCACGCTGGCCGTCGGCGCCACCATCCGCCGGCCGCGGCGGCTGCGGCTCACCGCCTTCCTGTTCCACATCGAGCACACCGGGCTCAACGCGCTGGGCATCGTCGGGCTGATCAACTTCCTGATCGGCCTCGTCCTTGCCTACATGGGTGCGACACAGCTCGCGGCCTTCGGGGCGGAAATCTTCGCGGTGGACCTGGTCGGCATCGCCGTCCTGCGCGAGATGGGGATCCTGCTCACGGCAATCATCGTCGCCGGCCGCTCCGGCAGTGCCTTCACCGCGCAGATCGGCGCGATGAAGGCACAGCAGGAAATCGACGCCATGCGCACCATCGGCGTCGATCCGCTCGACGCGCTGGTGGTGCCGCGCCTGTTCGCCCTGCTGCTGACCATGCCGGCCCTGACGCTGTTCGGCGACCTGATGGGGCTGCTCGGCGGCGCGATCATGGGCCAGCTCGTGCTCGACATCCCGGTGTCGCAGTTCCTGGAGCGACTGCGCGACTCGGTCTCGGTCAGCACCTTCCTCGTCGGCATGAGCAAGGCGCCGGTGTTCGCGGTGATCATCGCCATGGTCGGCTGCTACGAGGGCCTGCGCGCCGGCAGCAGCGCCGAAAGCGTCGGCACCCAGACCACCCGCTCGGTCGTCGAGTCCATCTTCCTGGTGATCGTGTTCGACGCCCTGTTCGCAATCATGTATTCCTACCTCGGGATCTAGGTCGGGAATTGGGCGCTGTCCGTCAGGCGGAGTGGGGATCGGTCCAGACGATGACAGGCGGGTCACAGCCGGCCGGGCATGACGGGAACGGCGGCGGCCGCCAGGTCGTCATCCGCATCCGGGGCCTCCGCAACCAGTTCGGCCAGCAGGTGATTCACGACGGGCTCGACCTCGACGTGTTCCGCGGCGAGGTGCTGGGCGTCGTCGGCGGATCGGGCACCGGCAAGTCGGTGCTGCTGCGGACCATCATCGGCCTCAACCGGCCAGTGGCCGGAACGATCGAGGTGCTGGGCCGGGACATGGGCAGCCTCGACCCCGCCGGGCTGGCGGCGATGCAGGCGCAATGGGGCGTCCTTTTCCAGGACGGGGCACTGTTCAGCTCGCTCACCGTGCTCGAGAACGTGATGGCGCCGATGCGCGAGCACAGGGACTGGCCGCCGGCGCTGCAGCGGGAACTCGCCGCGCTGAAGATCCGGATGGTCGGCCTTCCCGCCAACGCCTGCGGCAAGTACCCGTCCGAGCTGTCCGGCGGCATGCGCAAGCGCGCCGGCCTCGCCCGGGCGCTCGCCCTCGACCCGCCGCTGCTGTTCCTCGACGAGCCGACCGCGGGCCTCGACCCGATCGGCGCCGGCGAATTCGACCAGCTGATCCGCAGCCTGCAGCAGAGCCTCGGGCTGACCGTGTTCATGGTGACCCACGACCTCGACAGCCTCGCCGCCATCTGCGACCGGATCGCGGTGCTGGTGGACCGCAGGGTGGTGGTGGACACGATGGAGCGGCTGATGCAGCACGAACATCCGTGGATCCGCTCCTACTTCCACGGACCGCGGGCGCGCGCAGCCCTGCCCGCCGCGAGGGCGCTGGAGCCGGCCGGCTGAGCCATGGAGACCCGCGCCAACTACGTTCTCGTCGGCGGCTTCGTGCTGGCACTCGTCGTGCTGGCATTCGCCTTCATCATCTGGCTGGCCAACGTCGATTTCCAGCGGACGGAGAAGTCCTACTACCTGCTGTTCGACGAGTCGGTGAGCGGGCTGTCGGTCGGCGGCACCGTCAGCTATCGCGGAATCCGCGTCGGCCGCATCACCGACATCGCGATCAACCCGGACAACGTCGAGCAGGTGCGGGTGGACCTCGCCATCGACTCCGCGGTGCCGATCAAGGCGGACGCGGTCGCCTCGCAGCAGTTCCAGGGCATCACCGGGCTCGCCTACATCGAGATCACCGGCGGCACCCAGGCGGCGCCGGAGCTGCCCGAGGACTCCGAGATCACCACCCGGCCGACCGGGCTCCAGGAGGTGATCCAGAACGCGCCGGAGCTGCTGAACCAGCTCATCCTCGCGGTGGACCGCTTCAACACGCTGCTGGCGGCGGAGAACCAGGCCGCCTTTGCCCGCATGCTGGAGAACATGGCGTCGGTGTCCGAGGCGCTGGCCAACGAGGACACCGGCGTGCCGCGGCTGATGCGCGCCATCACCAGCGCCGCGGAGCAGTTCGAGGCGATCAGCGCGACCATCAGCACCGACCTGCCGGTGATGATCGACCACGTCGATACCGCCATCCTCGACGCCTCCGCGGTGCTGGCGAGCGTGGATGCCGAGATCCGGCCGGCGGCGAACAGCCTGAGCGCGATGGCGCAGTCGCTGGGCCAGACCTCCGATACCGTCCGCGCCATTCTCGCCGAGAACCGGGACGACCTGCGCGATTTCGTCGGCACCGGGCTGGTCGAGCTGAGCCAGACCATCTCCGAGGTCCGCACCGTGATCGGCCAGCTCGCGCGGATCGTGACGGAGCTTGAGCGTGCGCCGTCGCGGTTCTTCTTCGGCGACAGCACCGAGGGGTACGAATTCCGATGACCTGCGACGTCGACAGCGGGCGCCGGCGCGCGCTCGCCCTGATCGGGACCGGCGGCCTCCTGCTTGCCGGCGGCTGCAGCGTGCTGAGCAACGCGCCCGCGCCGGACCAGTACGTGCTGACGCCGAAGAGCACCTTCGACCCCAACCTGCCCGCAACACGGGTCCAGCTCGTGGTGGACGAGCCCTTCGCCGCCTACGGGCTCAACACCACGCGCATTGCCCTCACGCCCAGCCCATACCAGCTCGAGTACTTCGCCAATGCCGCCTGGTCGGACCGGGCGCCGGCGATGGTGCAGACCCTGATCGTGGAGTCGTTCGAGAACAGCGGGAAGATCGAGGCGATCAGCCGGGAGAGCGTGGACCTCCGGCCGGACTATATCCTCAAGACGGAAATGCGCGAGTTTCAGGCGATCCTGCGCGGCAACGAGCCGCCGGACGTGCTGGTGCAGATCAACGCCAAGCTGGTGGCGATGCCGCAGCGCCTGATTTTCGCCAACAATACGTTCGAAGCCAGAGAGCGGGCGAGCGCCCGCGACCTGGATGCCGTGATCGCGGCGTTCGACCTCGCGCTGGGAACCGTGCTCAAGGACCTGATCGAATGGACGCTGCGCACCCTGCCTCCCGCCCGTCGGCAGACGGACTGACCCTTGCCGTCCGTGCCCGGCGGCTGGCCGCCGGCGCCCTGTTGCTGCTGTGCAGCGCCGGCAGTGCGGTCGCGGACGTGGCCGATGGCTGGATCGCCTACGATGCGGGCGACTATGCCACCGCGCTCCGCATCTTCACCGACGAGGCCTCTGCCGGCGACCCGGAGGCGCAGTACGCGCTGGGCTGGATGCACGCCAACGGCATCGGCGTGCCGGAAAACCACATGACGGCGCTGACGTGGTACGAGAAGGCGGCTCGGCAGGGCCATGTGGACCCCCAGAACAGCGCCGGCTTCATCCACGATCTCGGCCTCGCCGGCCCGCCGAACCCGGACATGGCGGAATACTGGTACGGCGAGGCGGCGGCGCAGGGCAGCATCGTCGCCCAGAACAACCTCGCCTATCGCTGGAGCCTCGACGGCCGGAACCTGGAGGAGGCGCTGGACCTGATCCGCAACGTGGTCCGGGCCGAGCCCAGCCATTCCGCCTATCTCGACACCCTCGGCTGGGTGCTCTACCAGCTCGACCGCTTCGAAGACGCGATCCCGCCGCTGTGCCAGGCCGTGATCCTGGAGCCGGGCCATCCCGAGCTCCGGCTCCACCTCGGCGACGCCTACTGGCAGGCCGGCCGGGACACCGACGCCCACTACCAGTGGAGCCGCGCGCTGCGGCTGCTGTCGGAACCGGAGGCGCTGAGCGAGGATGGCCGGCTGTTCGTGCGCACGCGGCCGCCGTCGTGGCGGCAGTCGCTGGAGGAGCGCCTCGCCAGCGGGCTCGTCCGCCGCGACGATCTGTCGCCCGGCCAGGCCCCGCCGGCGGCCGTCGAGCGCAACTTCAAGGACGAGTGCGCCGTCCCCACGAGCTGAGGACGGGCCGCTGCGTCAGTTTGCGCGCTGGATGGCGCGCCCGCTTTCCCTGCTGACTGGTGGCCGAACGCGGCCCGCGACCGAGGATGGAGCCTTGCAACGGCTGTCCCCGATTGCCTCCCTCACCATCGTTGCGGCTGCCGCCGCCATCGCGGTGGGGGCCGCGCTGCAGGAAGAGGGCGGGCGCCCGACCGTGCGCGAGGCGCGGGCGGAGATCGATCCCGACCGGCCGCACGACCTGCGCATCTACCTTACCCTCGTCAACGACGGCGGCGACGACCGGGTGACCGGCTTCTCGACGCCGCTGGCGGAGGCGGTGGCACTGGCGGGGGCTGCGCCCGACGGCGCGGGCGACGGCATCTCCCTGCCGGCCGGCAGCATGCTGGTGCTGGACCCGGGAACGCGGTTCGTCGTCGCCCGGGACGTGGCCCTGGACCGGCTGCCGGCCGCCGGCCTGCCGCTGGTGGTCGATTTCGCCCACGCCGACGCGGTCTATGTGGCGGTGCCGGTCGACGGCGTGACGCCCGCTGCCGGAACGGGTCAGCAGCCCTGACGCTCCGCCGCTCCCGGAGCGCACCCGCCGGCCCAAAGCAGAACGGCGCGGCCGATGCCGCGCCGTTCGGACAGCGATCCGTACCGGAACGACGGACCCGGGCTCAGGCGGCCTCGAGCACGCGCTCCAGCTTGGTGATGGCGGTGGGCTCGTCGATGTCCTCGACCGCCGCCAGCTCGCGCACCAGCCGGTCCAGGGCGGCCTGGTAGATCTGGCGCTCGCTGTACGACTGGTCGGGCTGGTTCGACGACCGGTGCAGGTCGCGCACGACCTCGGCAATCGAGACCGGGTCCCCGGAGTTGATCTTCGCCTCGTACTCCTGCGCGCGGCGGCTCCACATGGTGCGCTTGGCGCGGGCGCGGCCGCTCAGCGTCTTCAGCGCGGCATCCATGCGGTCGCGGCTCGACAGCGGACGCAGGCCGGACGAGTCGACCTTGTTGATCGGCACCCGCAGGGTCATGCGGTCCTTCTCGAAGTGCACGACCAGCACCCGCAGCTCGTGACCTGCGATGACCTGCGTCTCGATCGCTTCTATCCGACCCACGCCATGAGTCGGATAAACCACCATCTCACCGGGCTTGAAACCACAGGTGCTCGCCATCGTGTCTTCTCGTCCCTTCCTTCACGACCGTCGACGTACGCCCCGGAAAGCCGACACCCCTGCTCCCCATCCAGCCCAGCGGAGGTGGCCATGTGGCTTGTCCGGGTCGCCCGGCGACCCAACGCGGTGTGCTATGATGTGATGTCCAACCTCGTACTGGCCAGCTGCCCGTCAGATCCCAGCTGCGCGCAGCGACGGTTGAGACCCAGCCCACATCAGGAGCTCATGAATTCCAAGATTCATGATGCCTGTGGTTATAGCACAATTCCTGACCAATTGACAGTATCGAATGGTAACGGTCAGTCACCGGTTCCCGGCTCGGGACTGAAGTGCGCCTCCTTGCCGCTGACTCCCTTCCACTGGTCCGCGTCGGCCGGAGACTCCTTCTTTCGGGTGATGTTCGGCCAGATTTCCGCGTAGGTGCGGTTGATCTCCAGCCACTTGTCCAGGTCCGGCTCGGTATCCGGCATGATCGCTTCGGCAGGGCACTCGGGCTCGCAGACTCCGCAGTCGATGCACTCGTCCGGATGGATCACGAGCATGTTCTCGCCTTCGTAGAAGCAGTCCACCGGACAGACCTCGACGCAGTCCATGTACTTGCACTTGATGCAGGCCTCGCCCACCACATAGGTCATCGTCGACTCTTCCTCCTGCTCCCTTCCGCTGCATGGCGGGGGAGGTGCCCACACGCTGCCGGACGCGCGCCGCCCGGCACTACCGGCCGCGGGTCACCGCGGAAAGCGCCCGCTGCCGCGCCAAACCGCTATCCCTGTCGGTGACGTAGAGCAAGCCCGCGATGCGTCGCATCAGGTTTGCTTCCCGGTCATGCACCTCCCCGTCGGCGCAGATCACCCGCCACAGCATCTCCATCACCTCGCGCCGGCCCTCGTCGTCGTACGCGGCCTTGAGCTGGGCGGTGAAGCGCTGGAAATGGGTGGAATCGCGCGCCGTCTCCTCCGCCTCGGTCATCAGCGCCACGGCGGCGTCCGCATCGAGACCGAAGCGGTCGCGGATCATCCCGTCGATCGCGCGGCGCTCCGCGTCGTCGATCCGGTCGTCCATCATCGCCGCCATGAACATCAGCGCCGCCAGGGCCCGGCTGACGTCGTCGCCGGGCCTCGGCTCCGCCGGGTCCGGACGGGCGCCGAACAGGATCTTCAGCCGCTCGATCATCGCTCTCCGCGGGGCAGGACGGCTCCCGCCGCTCCTCCAATCTGGCAGCCGGCGAGCCGGAGGCAAGACGGCCGCAGGCGGCAGCTCGGAGCCGTCCGCTCTCAGTCTCCCTCCCGCAGACGGTCGATCTGGCGCCGCTCCCGCTTCGTCGGCCGGCCGCTGCCGCGGGCGCGCGCCGCGACCGTCAGCGGCCGCGGCATCTTCGGCTGCTCCGACGGCGGGCTGAGATCGCGGTAGAGCATCTGCGCCTCCGCCGCCGGGCCACGGCGGGTGCCCAGCGCCACGATCTCGATCACCCGGATGTACGGCCCCTGGGGAAAGGTCAGCACGTCTGACGGCTTCACCGGCACGTTGGCCTTGCCGACACGCGTGCCGTTGAGCCGGATGCTGCCCTCGGTGCAGGCGGCCGCAGCCAGGGTCCGGCTCTTGAAGAAGCGCGCGTACCAGAGCCACTTGTCCAGACGCAGCCGCGACTGTCCTTCCGGCCCGGCCGCTTCCGCCATCAGGACTTGCGGTCTCCGAAGGTGAGCTGGCGCAGCACGGCGAAGGGGGAGTCCGGATCGAACTCCCGCGGCCGGGGCCGCGGCGGGCCCTGCCGCTGGCCGTCCTTCGGCCGCCGGCCCTCCCGCTGCTGCCCGTCGCGCGGCGCCTTGCCATTGCCCCGGGCCGCCTGCGGCCGGTCCTCGCGCGGGCGCTGATCGCGCTGCGCGCCGTCGCCAGCCTCGGCTTCGCCGCGACGGCCGTCGCCGCCCTGGCGGTTCCGGCGCCGGTGATGCTCGCGGCGTCCGTCCCTGGCCTCGCCCTCGGCCCCCCCGGCGCCGGCGCGCGCCGCCGGGCCGGCGTGGCGGCGCTGCGGCCGGAAGTGCTCGCCTTCGGCATCGGTGACGGCCCGGTAGCCGAGGGTGGTCAGCGCCTGGCGCAGCTCGGCGAGCGTGAGATCGGCGTAGGCGGCGAGCTGCGGCGAGGCGGTGAGCCGCCCGTGGCGGAGCTGCGACGCGGCGGCGTCCGCCAGCCGGTCGTAGAGCCGGACCGGGATCAGCCGGCGCCCGATGCGGATGTAGCCGATCGCGGGATAGAAGCCGTCTGGCGCCGCCGGGTCGTCCGGCACGCTGCGGCCGCGGCGGGCGGGCAGGTTCGGCACCGGGCGGCCGTTGTGCACGCACCACAGCAGCGCGCGGAGCCGCAGCGCATCCGGCCGCGCCACGGCCGGCACGCTCACCGCATAGCGGCCGAAGTTGACCCCGAGCTCGCGCAGCATCTTGCGCTCGGCCTGGCTCAGCGCGTTGAGGTGGCCGCGCACCTGGTCGCGCGGGACCATCCCGAGCCCGTCGACGAGCTGGTAGGCGAGGCCGCGGCCGTGGCCGGAGAGGCCCCCGGCGCCCCGGAGCTGGAGCAGCGGCCCCAGCAGGCCCGCGATGTGGCGGTCGAGCCACGCCCGCAGGCGCGCGACCAGACGGTCCCGGTCCGCCGGTTCCAGCAGTTCGGACCCGGCCGGCTGGATCGCCGGCGCGAGCACGTCGCGGTCGCCCTTGAGCGCGGCAATTTCCGACCCGTTCCAGCGGATCACGCCGTCGGTCCCGAGCCGGAAGCTGTCATCCGCCGCAGCGGTGATCAGATCGATATGAGCTGGCATGCCTTCTCGTAGCGCACGTCGCACGGCTCGCGCCAGTGCCGTATCACCATAGCCGGCCGTACGGCGGCGTAAACTGTCGGCATCGAGTCCGCTGTCGGCGTCCGGCACGAAGCGGAGCCCGACCAGGGCGCCGACCCGCTCGTCGCCGACCCAGACGACGCCGTCGCGCAGCCGTGCGACCAGAGGTTCCTCGTCGCGCTTGCGGCGGCGCCGGCCGGTGGTGGCGGCATAGGGGTCGACGAACTGGTCGGTCAGCCGGTCGTGGAGCGCGTCCGACAGCCGGTCCTCGATCGCCCGGGTGCGTTCGCGCCAGTGGTCGGCGTCCGGTACCCAGCCGCCGTGGTGGGCGAGGTAGGTCCAGGTGCGGATGCGGGCGATGCGCTCGAGCAGCGTGCCGATGCTGCCCTCCACCCGCTCGAGCTGGGCGACGTGGCGGGCGACCCAGTCCACCGGCAGCACTCCGTCGGTGCGCAGGTGGCCGAAGATGCGCGCCACCAGACGGGCGTGGCCGGTGCTGCCGACCTGGGCGAAGTCCGGCGTCTGGCACACCTCCCACAACAGTGCGACCCCGTC
>CALGVL010000233.1 GCA_937930165.1 uncultured Acetobacteraceae bacterium | reverse complement strand
AGCCGGTCGGAGCCCACCCGCGTCTCCTGCCGCATCAGGCTGAGCAGGATGCGCTGCACCTCCGGCGAGACGGAAGGGAAGCGCCGGCCGCCGGCGCGGTCCGCCCGGTTCTCCCGGTCGGCCAGCGCCGCCGACATGGCGTCCGATGCCCGCTCGGAGAGGGTATAGACGCTCGCCCCCCGCGCCCCCGGTGCCGAATCGGCGTGCAGGGAGAGGAACAGCGCTGCCTCCCGCTTCCGCGCCAGCTCGATCCGGTCGCCGAGCGGAACGAAGACATCGCGGGACCGCGTCATCAGCACGCGGCAGCGGCCGGCGGCCTGCAGCCTCCGCCTCAGCTCCAGCGCCACGGCCAGGGTGATGCGCTTCTCCTGCGTGCCCTTGGCCCCGATGGCGCCGGGATCCCGCCCGCCATGGCCGGGATCGAGGACGACGAGCGGCAGCGGCCCGCGCGGCACCGGCGCGGTCGCCAGCGGCCGGCCATCCGCCAGGCGGGCGAAGCCCGCGGCCGGGCCGGACTGCAATTCGATGACCAGCCGGCCGGCCTGGACGGTCGCCTTGGGCGGCGCGACCGGCCCGGTCAGGCTCAGGATCAGCTTCTGCGCCTGCCCCGTGCCCCGGCGCCGCGCCTCCGCCACCAGCCCTGCGCCCCGGAGCCGCGCCGGGCCACGCCAGGCGAGGCCCGGCAGGTCCAGCACCAGGCGGGGCGGACGATCAAGCGCGGCGAGGCGCCAAGCGATGTCCCGGCGGTTGGCCAGTTGCACCACCAACCGGGTGCGCCCGCCACGGGCGCTGATCTGCAGGCTGCCCGCCGCCTCGGCCGGCGCCGGCAGCAGCAGGCTGGCAATGGCGGCGCCGCAGAGCCCGAACAGCCTGCGCCGGCCAGTGATTCCTCCGACAGCCATGATCCCCCTGGCCATCTCCCCCTTGGCCATGCAGCGACGCCCCCCAGCGACGCGGCCGCCTCCCCCGCGGCCGCCCCGGATGGAACGCCGGGGCGCGCATCGCCGGCTCGGGAGAAACCAGACCCGAACCGGCCTGAGCACGGTCATGCCGGTTCGGGTCTAGCATGTCCGACCGAGACTTGCCACGCGGGCTTCACATATCGTCTCAGGAACGGTCCGGATATGGCGGGTGTCGGCCTTGTGGAACTGGCCCCCACTCGCCTATTGTGGCTTGCCCCGGCGGCGCCCGTTGCCGGTGGAGGATCAAGGCGCGGTGGTGCCGGCACGGCCATGGGGTCGCCGGCGCATCCCGCGGCGGTGCCCGGCATGGGGCCGGTCCTGGCCGAAGCGGTCATGGTCCGGCGCCGCGATTCGCCGGGCCGCGCCACCCGAGGCATTGCCCGGGACGCCCTCCTCCGCCCCGGCGGGACCGGTCGCGCCACGCAGCCCAGGCGGCATTCAGCCGCCCCCGGTTCCAGGATGGCCGACGCCGCCCCGCCCGCGCCGTTGCGGGCGATGCGCCGCGCGCATGGGGCATGAACCCTGGGGCGCCGCCCCGGGCGGCCCGTGCCTGCCGATCCGGCGCGCTGGCTGCCCGGCCGGTGCCGCCCCGCCGAGTGAGGGACGGACCGCCGCCGCATGCCGAACGCCGCGCCGCGCCTCGATCCTCGCTCGGGCCATGCCACCCCGATCCGCCGCCGGCCGCCCCCTGCGCGCCGCGGCGCGGAGCACAAGCGTCAATGACCAAGCGTATGCTGATCGACGCATCCCACCCGGAGGAAACCCGCGTGGTGGTGCTGGACGGCAACCGGCTGGAGGAATTCGACCTCGAGGCCGCGACCAAGCGCCCGCTGAAGGGCAATATCTATCTCGCCAAGGTGGTCCGGGTCGAACCCAGCCTGCAGGCCGCCTTCGTCGAATATGGCGGCAATCGCCACGGCTTCCTCGCCTT
>CALGVL010000232.1 GCA_937930165.1 uncultured Acetobacteraceae bacterium | reverse complement strand
AGGGCGTCTCGGCCAGGCCATAGCCGGGGGAGTCCCCGGCCGCCCGCCGCGCCGGCATGACGCGATGCTCCTGCGGCGGCCGCGCCGGGATGCCGACCACGGTGGCCCCCGGCGGCACCTCGGACACCACCACGGCATTGGCGCCGATGCGGGCGCCGGCGCCGACGGTGATCGGCCCCAGAACCTGCGCCCCGGCGCCAATCGCCACGCCGTCGCCGATGGTCGGGTGCCGCTTGCCGGGCTGGCCGGAGAGGCCGCCCAGGGTGACGCCGTGATAGATCAGCACGTCATCGCCGATCTCCGCCGTCTCCCCCACCACCAGCCCCATGCCGTGGTCGATGAAGAGGCGCCGGCCGATCTTGGCGCCTGGATGGATCTCGATGCCGGTGATGAAGCGGTTGATATGGGAGACGATGCGCGCCAGCGCATGGAAGCCCAGCCGGTACAGCGCATGCGCCGGGCGATGCAGCAGCACCGCATGCAGCCCGGCATAGCAGGTGACGGCCTCCAGCCAGGTCGGCCGGGCCGGGTCGCGCTGGCGTATGGTGCGGGCGAGTTCGATCAGTTCCATCAAGAATACCTCACGCCAGCCACGGCGGCACCGGCAGGTTCCGCTCGCGCAGGAATTCCGGGTTGAAAATTTTGCTCTGGTAGCGCGCCCCGCCATCGGCGAGCACGGTCACGATGGTATGACCGGGCCCCATCTCCCGCGCCACCCGGATCGCCGCGGCGACATTGATGCCGGAGGAGCCGCCGACCGAGATCCCCTCCTCGATCAGCAATTCGTAGATCTGCTCCAGTGCCTCCGGGTCGGGGATCTGCACCGCGTCGTCAATCACGCCGCGGGCGCCCTCCAGGTTGCCGGGCACGCGCGCCGCCTGGCCGATGCCCTCGGTGATGGAGTTGCCCTCCGCCCTGATTTCCCCGGTCTTGACCCAGGAATAGAGGGCGCTGCCGAGCGGATCGGCCAGCACGATGCGGACCCTGGGATTGCGCGCCTTCAGCGCCCGCGCCACGCCGGCCAGCGTCCCGCCGGTGCCGCAGGAGCAGGTGAAGGCGTCCAGCTTGCCGCCGGTCTGCTCCCAGATCTCCGGCCCGGTCGTCGCCTCATGCGCCGCGGCATTGGCCAGGTTGTCGAACTGGTTGGCCCAGATCACCCGCTCGCCCGCCGCCTTCAGCTCCTCCGCGATGCGGCGGGAGACATGCACGTAATTGCCCGGGTCGCTGTAGGGCTTGGCCGGCACGGGGCGCAGGTCGGCGCCGATCATGCGCAGGAAGTCCAGCTTCTCCCGGCTCTGCGTCTCCGGCACCACGATGATGCTCCGGTAGCCGCGGGCATTGGCGAAGAGCGTCAGGCCGATGCCGGTATTCCCGGCCGTGCCCTCCACCACCGTGCCGGGCTGGCCGGGGATGAGCAGCCCGCGCGCCTCCGCATCCTGAATGATGCCCAGCGCGGCACGGTCCTTCACGCTGCCGCCCGGCTCCATGAATTCGGCCTTGGCGAGGATTTCGCAGCCAGTGGCCTCGGAGGCGCGGCGCAGGCGGATCAGCGGCGTGTTGCCGATGGCGCCGGCGAAGCCGCTGGCGATCTGGCCTGGAGTCGGGGTCGATTTGGGCGTCATGGTCCCTCCGCGCTAGTCGAGTGATCTGTTGCTGCGAGTCCCGCGGATTCAAGACCCACCCACGCGATCCCCGCCCGGTGGCATGGAACCGCATGCATCCAGCCTGCGGCAAGACTTGACCGGCTGGGCCCGATTCTGGAACATAAAGCGAACAACGTCATGTCCCAGCCCGCCGAACATGCCCTGGACCGCCCCGCCCTGCTCGCCGCCTTGCGGGCCCGCGCCGCAAGGCTGGCCCCCGCTGGCACCGGCAGCCCGGACGGAGGCAGCTTGCCCCTCTGTCCGGCGATCGACCAGGGGCTTCCCACCGGCGGCTTGGTCCGCGCCGCGCTGCACGAGATCCTCGCCGCCGATCCCGCCGCCGTAACCGGGTTCTGCGCCCTGGTCCTGGCACGCGCCAGGGGAAATGTGCTGTGGATCGCGGCGGAGCCAGATGCCTCGCCGCCCGGCCTCTCGCGCTTCGGTCTCTCCCCCGCGGATCTCCTGCTGGTGCGGGCGCCGCGCTCCGAGGACGCAGTATGGGCCATGGAGGAGGGCCTGCGCTGCCCCGGCATCGCCGGCGCGCTGCTGGCCCTGCCGGAACCTGAACCGGAAGCGGTGCGGCGCCTGCAGCTCGCGGCCGAGGCTGGTGGCGGCATCGGCCTGCTGCTGCGCCGGGACACGGAAGCCGAGGGCACCTCCGCCGCGCTCACCCGCTGGCGCATCGGCGCGCTGGCCGGCACCGGGGGGGCGCCGCAGGATCTGGGCGACCCTCGCTGGCAACTCGACCTGCTGCGCTGCCGCGGCGGCCGGCCGCGGAGCTGGCGGGTGGTCTGGCGCGGCGCGGCGGAGCGTCTGGAATTGGATGCCGTGCCCGAGCAGGACCTCGCCGCCCCGCCCGGCCGCACCCCGCGCCGCCGCAACCGGTGAGGCGCCGCGCCTGCCACCGCTGCGGGCTGCCTTGCCGCGGGTGATGAGGGAGATGGAGGCGGACTGACGGATCGCGCTGGCCTGCGTGAATGCGGCGGAACGCCCGGAAGCGCAGGGCGAGGCCCACACTTCTGGTCCGGCGGGATGTTCGCCTAACCGGCCGATGCCCCACTAATTGCGAATGACTCGCATTATCGCTAGACTGCGGCCCAGCAGCACCGCCCGAAAGGAGACGCGATGGCGACGCGTGGCCTTCCCGCCTGGCCCTGGTCCGATGCCGAGGCTGACGACCTGCCCGCCGCCGAGCGCCTGCTGCTGGATGGCATGCGCCTCTGGGCCGCGGCGGCGAATGATGGCCGGCCGCCCCTGCCCGCGCTGCGCCCGCCCTTCACCGCAGAGGATGCGGCGGCCGCCATCGCGCCGTTCGACACCCTGCTACGCGGGATCTCGGCGGCCAGGCCGCTCGCCCTTGCCTGCCCGCTCTGCCCCCATGTGACGCAGGAAGAGGCGCTGATCCTGCTCTCCTGTGCCCTGACCCAGCGCGGCGCCCGACGGGAGGCCTTGAGCCTGTTCCTGCGCTGGCTGCCGCCGGGCAGCGCCCATGCCGCCATGCCGCCTGCCATTCATCTCGGCATCGCCTTGCGCGAGGCCGGGCTGCTGCTGCGCAATCCCCTGCGGCTGCGTTGATGCGCCGGAACGGCACACCGGCTAGCCTCGGCGCACCGCATGGAACGGACCACCCTCCGCAGCTCGGCCCGCCAGCCCGCCGGGCTCTGGATCGCCCTCGGCCTGCTGCTGATCCTCGCCGCCGCCGGCATCGAGCTGGCGATGGGCCGCGAGCCCTGGTGCCGCTGCGGCTATGTCAAGCTGTGGCAGGGGCAGGTGCTCAGCGCCGAGAATTCACAGCATGTCGCGGACTGGTACACGCCCTCGCATATCGTCCACGGCATCCTGTTCTACGCCGCCCTGGCCCTGGCGATGCCACGGGCGCCGCTCGGCCTGCGCGCCGTCCTCGCCCTGGCGGTGGAGGCCGTCTGGGAGGTGACGGAGAACACCGACTGGGTGATCGACCGCTACCGCGAAGCGACCATCGCCCTCGACTACTACGGCGACAGCGTGGTGAATTCGGTGGCCGACATGCTGGCCATGCTGCTGGGCTTTGCCTTGGCGGCCCGCCTGCCCGGATGGCTGACCCTGGCGGTCGCGCTCGGGCTGGAACTTATCGCCCTGCTCGCCATTCGGGACAACCTGACGCTCAACGTCCTGATGCTGCTGTATCCGCTGGAGGCAATCCGAAACTGGCAGGCGGGCAGCTAACACCGCGCCGCCCTGCCCGGGCCACCATCACCCCGGCTGGCCGGGCTGTCTCCGATACGGTGGCCGGCAATCCGGTCTAGCCCAGGAGGAAGTCTGCGGCGGTCAGGCTCGCCTTGCTGACCCCGTTCAGGACAAGCGCATCGCCGGACGCCAGCTCGATCAGCAGGTTGGAGCCGATCTGATGCATGCGGTCTTGCACCTGCTCGAAGCTGTCGAAGCCGAAGCCAAGAAGCTGAATCCGGTCCAAGCCCGGTGCGAAGTCGCCGATAGTATCCAGCCCGGTCCCCTGCTCGAAGACGAAGAGATCGGCACCGGCCTGGCCGAACACCGTGTCATTGCCACGGCCGCCATTGATGGTGTCGTTCCCGATGCCGCCATCCAGCCAGTTCGGCATGTCATTGCCGAGGATCAGGTTGTCGCTTGCATTGCCGATGCCGAAGAAGGTGGTGCCCAGCAGGACCAGTTCCTCCACCCAGGCCGCAAGGAGATAGCCGCCGCCGGGAATATCGGCATGGACCCGGTCATGGCCGCCGTCAGAGCGTTCGGAAACGACGTCGGCAGGCGAGTCCACATAGTAGAGATCATCGCCCAGCCCGCCGATCAGCGTGTCATTGCCCTCGCCGCCATCCAGCGTGTCATCCCCAACGCCGCCATCCAGCCGGTCCGCGCCCTCGCCGCCGCGCAGCAGATCGTCGCCCGCCTCGCCATTCAGGGTGTCGTTGCCCTCGCCCCCCTCCAGCGTGTCGTCCCCAGCGCCGCCGTCCAGCCAATTCGCCGCGGCATTGCCGGTGATGCGGTCGGCGAAATCGCTGCCGCGCAGATGATCGATCAGCACCAGGCTATCGGTATCGCCCCAGCCGTCCCGCACCAGACCGGCCGCCAGATCCGCCTCGATCCCCGTGGGGTCGGCCGCGTAATCGGCCGTGACCATCGTGCCGGCCGCCGGGGCGCGCAGCGTGTCGTCGCCGGCCAGGCCGCGCAGCCAGGTCCGTATCCCGAGCGCGACGCCGGTCATGTCATCGGCACGCTGCGTGCCCCAGGCGGATTCGATGTTGCGTAGCCTGTCCTGGCCGCCCCAGGGATCGGTCGCCGTGCCGGCAGTCAGGTCCAGCACCACGCCCCGCCACGGCAGCGGCGCGCCGGCGCTGAGATAATCGTAGAACACGATGTCATGGCCGCCACCGCCATCCAGCGTGTCGTCGCCCATGCCGCCGGCCAGGCTCTCCGCGGCGGCGGAGCCGGTGATGCTGTCATGACCGGAGCCACCGCCCACGATCTCGATGCCGGCCAGCCGGTCGGTGCCGCCGGGCTTCAGCGCATAGGCGCCTTGCACGACATCGCCGAAGCGCGTGCTGTTCAGGTTGACGGTGACATTGCCGGTGCCGACATAGCGCCACTCATCCATGCCGGCGCGGCCGTCGAAGGTCTTGTTGCCGTTCGCGCCGGAGAGGAAGAGGTCATCCTGGGCCGAGCCCAGCACCGTGTCGGCCCAGGCCGAGGTGGCGGCAACGCGGCGCAGGTTCACCAGCGTGTCGGTGCCGCCCCAGCCATCCTGGGCGGTGCCGGCATGCAGGTCCACGAGGACCGCCGCCGGGCTGGCGGCATAGCTCACCTGCACGCCATGTCCGCCATTACCGATGATGATGTCGGCCCCCGCGCGGCCCTCCAGGCTGAGGACGTAGAAGCCCGCAGCGGCGCCGCTGCCATCCAGGGTGTCGTCCCCGGCGGTGCCGGCGATGGCATGTATGCCGGTGAAGCTGTCGGTGCCGCCATCCGCCTTCCGCACCGTGCCCGTCCCATGGCCGGTCAGGCGCAGCTCGATGGGGCCGGAGAGCCCGGCATAGCTCAGCCCGTTGGCGGCGCCCGGCCCTCCCTCAATGCGGTCATTGCCGGCGCTGCCGAGAAAGGTCTCACCCAGGCTGCCGCCGAGCAGGCTGTCATCCCCCGCAGTGCCGGCGCGCAGGAGGCCGCCCTCGAAGCTCAGGAAGGTGCCGGGGACGAAATCCTCCGGCCCGATCGTCACCGGCGCCGCGGCGGAACCGATGCGGACGACGAGATCCGTCGCATCCAGCCTGCCGTTGCGGTCGAGATCCAGCACCAGCCAGCCGCCGGCTGGGGCCCCGCCCTCCAGCGCCGGGACCCAGTAGAGCTGGTAGGGATCAAGCCCGCGGAAATCCTGTGCCGGCAGCTTCAGCCCGGTGCCGATGGCCTCCATCGGCCGCAGGCTGCCGCCGAAGACCAGGGCGCAGGTGCTGCCGTCGGGGCCGGTCCAGGTGCCAGCGGTGGCGCCGCTGCCATCGGCCAGGCCGCGCCAGGGATCGCCGAGTTGCAGCCGGTCCCCCTCGGCGCGGCGGAAGTCCGCCACCAGGTCCATGGCGGCCAGAGTGGACCAGGCCCCCTGTCCCGCTCCCTGGAGCAGGAAGCGATCCGCCCCGGCGCCGCCCAGGAGGGTATCGGCGCCGGGCCCGCCCTCCAGCGTATCGTCGCCCTCACCGCCGAGCAGGCTGTCATCCCCCGCACCGCCGCGCAGCAGATCGCCGCCGGTGCCTCCCTCCAGCGTGTCCTTGCCGTCGCCGCCGTCCAGGACATCGCTGTCGCCCCCACCCTCCAGCCTGTCCGCCCCGGCGCCGCCGCGCAGCAGGTCGAAGCCCGTGCCGCCGCGCAGCAGGTCGTCGCCCTCCCCGCCCTCCAGCGTGTCGTTCCCGCCGCCGCCATCCAGCGTGTCCTCGCCGTCGAGGCCGAGGATGCTGTCATCCCCCGCGGTTCCAGCCAGCGACTCCCCCCCTGTGCCGCCGATGACGGCGAAGGTGCCGGGCAGGAAGCTGCCGGCATCGATGCTCCCGCCTTCCGGCAGGTCCACCCGCAGCACGAAGTCGGCATTGCCGAGCAAGCCGTCCCGGTCGGTATCCATGACCAGCCAGCCGCCCTGATCCCCCGGCAGGGAGGACGGCAGCCACCAGAGCATCCAGGCGGCCCCACCGGTCCGGTCGGGCAGGGCGAGGCCGGCCTTCGGCGCCTCCTGCGCCGGCAGGGCGCCGCCGAAGCCCAGTGGCAGCAGGGGACCGCCAGGCGGGGCGAAGCTGCCGGTGGCGATGGGCTGGATGGCGCCCCCCACCCGCTGCCCGCGCAAGACCAGCCGGTCGCCGGATGCGGCGTTGAAATCCGTGATCCGGTCCATCGCCAGGAGGGTCGAATCCAGTGCGGCCGAGCCCGCATCCTGCAGCACGAAGCGGTCCGCCCCGGCACCGCCGGTCAGCAGGTCGGCCCCGGCGCCGCCGAGCAGGCTGTCATCGCCCTCCTGGCCCAGCAGCGTGTCGGCGCCGGCGCCGCCGGAGAGAGCGTCATTCCCGGCGCCGCCGGCCAAGCTATCATCCCCGGCGCCGCCGGAGAGCGCGTCATTGCCGCTGCCGGTGGTCAGGGAGAGGTCCTCGATCCCGGCCAGCAGCGCCCCGGCGACGGTGCTGGCGAATTCGGGTGCCAGCATGAAGACGGTGAGGTCCTGGGTGGCGCCGGAACGGTCGATCACCGCCCGGTCCCGCCCCGCCCCGCCATCCAGCGTGTCGTTGCCGGTTCCGGCCAGGAGCGTGTCGTCCCCCTCCAGGCCGATCAGAAGGTCGTCGCCCGCCGTGCCGCGCAGCAGCTCGTTGCCGGGAGTGCCGATGATGGTCGCCATGTCCCTCCAGCCGGGCCCGCCTTGCCGGATGCGGGCCAGGGAGGCGCCATGCTGAGCCAGGAGGCGTTGAGAAAGGCTGAGCGGGCGCGTCCCGGACAGGGAAACCCGGCTCATCGCCGGAGGCCCGCAACCATGGCCCGCCGGAACCTGCCCCCTGGACGCCCTCATCGGCGCGTCGGAGCGGCAATCCGCCGACAGGCCATCGAGTCCGGCCGGATCGTCTACAAGACGGCCATGCTGCGGAACGAGGCGACCCGGATGCTCCCCGTCGATCCCGCCTCCAGGCAGGTGTTGCTGGCCTGAACCGGCCCTCCGCCCGGATGCCGGGTCAGAACAGCTTCAGCAGCCGGTCAATATAGTCCAACTCCTCCGCCGGCCGGGCCTTGTCGGCGCCGCGCCGGCGCAACTCCTCCTGGAGCCGGCGGGTGCGCAGCATCTCGGCCTCCTCCGGGACGCGGGTGTCGGAGCCGTTGTCGGCGCTGCCATTGACGTCGCGGGAATGGCGGCCGAGCGGGTCGCGCCCCTCGCGCTGGGCATGCTCCCGGTCCTGACTGTCCCCGCCGCCCTGTTGGTCGCCGGCCATGTCCTGCTGGTCGCCCTCATCGCCATCCATGCTCAGGCCGAACTGGCGCTGCATGGTCTGCGCCATCTGCCGCCCGCCCTCCTGCAGGGCGCGCAGGGCGCGCTGCTGTGGGTCGCTGGCGTCGCGGCCCTGGCTCAGCGCCTCCTGCGCCTCCCGCATCGCCTGGTCAGCGCGGCCGAGACCGTCCGGGATCTGACCGGTCATGTCGCCGAATTGCTGCATCAGCTCACCCAGGGCGCGGCGCAGCGCGCGCTGGCGGCGGACGTCCTGGTCGCGCTGCTGCCGCGCCTCCCGCTCGGCCTGCGGGTCGGGGCGGGCCTGCTGCGGCGGCTCGGACGAGAAGCGGTTGTCGCGCTGGCGCTGCTGCTGGCGGCGGGCCTGGGCATTGCGGTCGGCCTCCGCCTCGGCGCGCTGCTGGCTGTGGTCCAGCATCTCGGCCTGGCGGCGGACCATATCCTGCACCACGCCCATCTGCTGCTGGCCGCGCTGCCGGCGCTGCTGCTGCTCGCGGCTCTCGCTGCGGGCGACGCGGCCCTCCTGCAGGGCGCGCAGCATCTCCTCCAGCTCGGCCAGTTCGCGCTTCGCATCCTCGGTGCGGCCCTCGCGGGCGGCTTCCTGCATCTGCCGCATGCGGCGGTCGATTTCCCGCTGGTCCAGCAGGCGGTTCTGCGGGTCGAAGGGGATCGCCTCGGCATTCTCCCGCTGCAGGCGCTCGACCAGGGCTTCCAGATGCTGGCGGATGGCGTCCCGCAGCTCCTGGATGCGGCGCTGCAGTTCGGCCTGCTGCTGCGCGTCCTGCGGGTTGCGCTCGGCCTGTTCGAGGGCCTGGCGCAGCGCCTCCTGCGCCTGCTGCAGGGCGCGAAGGGTGCGGCTGTCCCGCCCTTCCTCCAGGGCCAGGGCGACCTCCCAGAGAAGGTCCTGCACCTCCCCCACCGCCTCCGGCTTCCGGTCATAGAGCAGGCGGGAGCGGGCGGAGCGCAATTCCAGATAGGTGGCCAGGTCGTGTTCGAAGGCTTCCGGCGCGGCGGCCACCGCCTCCAATTCGCGGCGGGCCTCGGCGCGGGCCTCGGGGTTGAGGGACAGGCCCTTGCGCACGGCGATCACACGCTTCGCCACCGGATGGTTGAAGTTCCGCTCCGGCAGGACGAGTTCGGCGGTTTCGGACTGCCCCTCCTGCTCCGCCCCGTCGCGGGCGATCAAGCGGACCAGCACGGCCAGCCCAGCCCAGGGATGGGCGGAGAGGTCGCGCTGCGCCGCGCCATGCGCCTCGCGCGGATGGCCGCCGGGCAGGGGCAACTCGATGACGAGGGGCGGCGCGGCCGGCCTGGCCTTCAGCCGCGCCTCGGCGCGCAGGCTGGCGAGGCCCCAGTCATCCTCCGCCTTCCAGGGCAGGCGGATGCCCAGCCCCCGCTGGGCCCGGCCCGGCGGCTCGGTGAAGGCGACGGTGGGCGGCGCATCCGCCTGCACGGTCAGG
>CALGVL010000231.1 GCA_937930165.1 uncultured Acetobacteraceae bacterium | reverse complement strand
TCCCGGATTACGGCCCGGCCGCCCCGCCGACGCGCGGCGGCCGCGCACGCTTCCGTGGCTTCCTCAGCATCCCGGTGAAGCTGCGCTAGACTGGCCCGGAAACGAAGCACCGGCCATACGGGGGGGGAGGACCATGCAAGGACCACGTTGCTCACGCCGCACCGTGCTGGCAGGCGGGCTGGCCCTGGCCGCGGCGCCACGCCCCGGCGCCGCGCAGAATAGCGGCGCCTGGCCGGACTGGCCGATCCGCTGGGTGGTCGGCTATCCCGCCGGCGGCGGCACGGATGTGCTGGCGCGCCTCGTGGGCGCCGCGATGACGGAGAGCCTCGGCCAGCCGGTGGTGGTGGAGAACCGCCCCGGCGCAGCCACCAATGTGGCGGCGGAGTATGTGGCGCACAGCGCACCCGATGGCTACACCGTCTTCACCGCCGGGAATGAGACGCTGGTCTTCAACCCGGCGCTCTATCGCAACCTCTCCTTCAATGTGGACCGCGACCTGCGCCCGATCGGCCTGATGGCGCGCTTCCAGCTGGTGCTGGCGGTCCGTCAGGGTTCCAACGCCACCACGGCGCGGGCGCTGATCGAACGGGCGAAAGCGGAACCGGGCCGGATCGACTATGGCTCGCCCGGCATCGGCTCGCCGCATCACCTGGCGATGGAAAGGCTGGCGCGCGATGCCGGCGGGGCGAAGCTTAACCACATCCCCTATCGCGGCATGGCGCCCGTACTGAACGACCTGATGGCCGGCACGGTCGAGGCGGCGATCGTGGACATGGCGGCGGGGGCGGAGACGCTGCGCTCAGGCCGGGTGCGGCCGCTCGCGGTCTGCTCGGACCAGCGCCTGTCCGGCCTGCCGGATGTGCCGACGGTGGACGAGGCGTTGGGCCTCAAGGGCTTCACCGCCTATGCTTGGCAGGGCCTTACCGCCCCCAGCCGCACGCCGGACCCGATCGTGGCACGGCTCACCCGCGAACTCGCCTCGGCAGTGGCCCGGCCCGCGGTGCAGGCCCGCATGCGGGAGATCGGGCTTGAGCCGCTGACCGGCGGCCCCGCCGAGTACAGCGCCCTGATCCAGTCGGAACGCGCCATCTGGGTGCCGCTCATCCACGCATTGGGACTGAAGCTGGACTGAAGGCGATCAGGCGGGCAGCTCAGACATGCTGCCCGCCATTGACATGCAGCTCGGTACCGTTGACGTAGGAAGCCTGCTCCGTGCAGAGAAAGTGGATCGCGCGCGCGACCTCGGCCGGGGCGCCGAGGCGGCGCATCGGGATCTGCTCCTGCACGATCCGCTCGGTGCCGGGCGAGAGAATTGAGGTGTCGATCTCCCCCGGCGAGATCGCGTTCACCCGCACGCCGAGCGGCCCGAAATCATGTGCCATCTCCCGCGTCAGCGCCATCAGCGCCGCCTTGGAGGTGGCATAGGCCGCGCCGGCGAAAGGATGCACCCGGCTGCCGGCGATGGAGCTGACATTCACCACCGCGCCCCGCGCGCGCTTCAGCTCCTCCACCAGCCCGCGCGCCAGCATGATGGGCGCGAAGAAATTCACCTGGAAGACCCATTTCCAGTCCTCCAGGCTGGTGTCGATCGTGCCCATGCGGCTGCCCTCCGGCCCCTTGGGCGAGATGCCGGCATTGTTGACCAGGGCGTTCAGCCTGCCGCCCTCCGGCTCCAGCCGCCGCTTGATTTCGGCGATGGCGCGCAGCGTGTCCTCGGGGCTGGCGAGATCCGCCTGGATGTGGTCCTCCGGTCCCATTTCCCAGGGGCATTGCTCGGGGAAGGCATGGCGCGAGACGGTAATGACGCGCCAGCCGGCAGCGGAGAACAGCTTGACGGTCGCATGGCCGATTCCCCGCGAGGCGCCGGTCAGCAACAGCACGGGCCGGGAGCCGCCTGTATTGGAGGAATTCGCTGTAGTGGACATCTCGCTCGTCATCCGTGGTGGCACTGCCGCATAGCATGCCACAGGCCGGCGAGGTCGTCGCCGACCTGGTTGCGGTGGTGGGGCCGGCTCCGCCTGATCCGCTGTGCCACCGGCCCCATCCCTGCGAGCCAGGGCTGTCCCAGGCATGGATGCCGTCGGCCTCGGGTGCCTCCGTCGGCACGGGGTAGCCATGCGCCTCGGCATTGCTCGATCTCCACTCGGCATAGAATTGCGGCTCCTGCGCGGGCCACGCCGAAACGCCCCGCCCCCGGCCAGGCAGGGATGCGGCCGCACCGGCCAAACACCGGCGCGCCCGGCACGGTCCCGGGTGGAACCGGCGGGATCGACAGGTCGTTCCGGCAAGGACGGTCGCCCGTCTTGGCTGCAGAGGGAGGATGCGATGAAGAGCAAGCTCGTCCACTCGGCGCATGGCCAGCGCACCTACGTTGTCGTGCTCGACACGGGCGACGAGGTGCGGGAATGCCTGCACCGTTTCGCACAGCAGGAGAATCTCGCGGCCGCGCAGGTCACCGCGATCGGCGCCTTCCAGCGGGCGGTCTTCCGCTATTTCGACTGGGAGTCGAAGCAATACCAGCCAATCAATGTCAAGGAGCAGGTCGAGGTTGTCTCCCTCAACGGCGACATCGCCCAGGACCGGCAGGGCCAGCCAAAGCTGCATCTGCATGCGGTGCTCGGGCGACGCGACGGTGCGGCGATGGGCGGCGACCTCAAGGAGGGGCATGTGCGCCCGACGCTTGAGGTGATCATCACCGAATCGCCGGCGCATTTGCGCCGGGTGGAGGATCCGGAGACGGGACTCGCCCTGATCCGGCTGTGACGCCGGCGGCCATCCCGGATCAGCCGCCGGTGGAACAGCCCGGCACCCGCCGCGTTGCCCCTGCAGCGACAGGATCGCGCAGCGTCACGATCGTGACTGGCCCGGCATGATCCGGCGTGGCGCAGGCATTCGGGAGGGCGAGAGGCATGGCGAACACTGTCAGCGACTTCTTCTGGCAGCGCCTGCATGAGTGGGGAGTGCGGCGCGTCTTCGGCTATCCGGGGGATGGCATCAACGGCCTGCTCGGTGGCCTCAACCGCATGGACGGCGCCATCGATTTCATCCAGGTACGGCATGAGGAGATGGCGGCCCTTATGGCTTGCGCCCATGCCAAGTTCACCGGGGAGATCGGCGTCTGCCTAGCCACCTCCGGCCCCGGGGCGATCCATCTGCTGAACGGCCTCTATGATGCGCGGCTGGACCATATGCCGGTGCTGGCAATCGTTGGCCAGCAGGCCCGCGCAGCACTGGGCGGCCATTACCAGCAGGAAGTGGATTTGCATAACCTGTTCAAGGACGTAGCCGGTGCCTTCGTGCAGCAGGCGAGCGTGCCCGAGCAGATCCGCCACCTGACCGACCGCGCCATGCGCATCGCCATCGCGGAGCGCCGGATCACCTGCATCATCATGCCCAATGACCTGCAGGAGATGGATGCGGTTGAGAAGCCGCCCCACCAGCACGGCACCATCCATTCCGGCATCGGTTACGATAAGCCGCTGGTCATACCCACCCAGGCTGAATTGCAGCGCGCAGCGGATGTGCTGAATGCCGGCTCCAAGCCCGCCATGCTGGTGGGGGCCGGGGCGCTGCATGCGACGGATGAGGTCATCGCGGTGGCGGAGCGGCTCGGTGCCGGGATCGCCAAGGCGCTGCTGGGCAAGGCTGCGGTGCCGGACGACCTGCCCTTCGTCACCGGCTCCATCGGCCTGCTCGGCACCCGGCCGAGCTGGGACATGATGATGGAATGCGACACGCTGCTGATGGTAGGCAGCGGCTTCCCCTACTCCGAATTCCTGCCGAAGGAAGGCCAGGCCCGCGGCGTGCAGATCGACATCGAGCCGGGCATGCTCTCCATCCGCTACCCGATGGAGGTGAACCTCGTCGGCGACAGCAAGGCGACGCTGGAGGCGCTGCTGCCCCTGCTTCAGCAGAAGACCGACCGTGCCTGGCGCCAGCGCATCGAGGGCTGGGTCGGCGAGTGGTGGAAGACCCTCGAAGCCCGCGCCATGCATGCGGCCGATCCTCTGAACCCGCAACGGGTCTTCTGGGAGCTGTCGCCGCGCCTGCCGGACCGCTGCATCATCGCGGGCGACTCCGGATCCCATACCAATTGGTATGCGCGAGACGTGAAGCTGCGGCGCGGCATGATGGCCTCGCTCTCCGGCGGGCTGGCCACCATGGGCTCCGGCATGCCCTATGCCATTGCGGCGAAATTCGCCTATCCGGACCGGCCGGTGCTGGCCATCATCGGCGACGGCGCCATGCAGATGAACGGCATGAACGGGCTGATCACCGTCGCGAAATACTGGAAGCGCTGGTCGGATCCGCGCTTCATGGTGGTGGTGCTGAACAACCGCGACCTGAACCAGGTGACCTGGGAGCAGCGGGTCATGGCGGGCGACCCGAAATTCGAGGCCAGCCAGAGCCTGCCGGACATCCCCTATCACAAATTCGCAGAGCTGCTCGGCTTCAAGGGCGTCTTCGTGGACAATCCGGACCGCGTCGGCGCCGCCTGGGACCAGGTTCTCGCCTCCGACCGGCCGGTCCTGCTGGAAGCCTATACCGACCCGAATGTGCCGCCGCTGCCGCCGCACATCACGCTGAAGCAGGCGCGCCAATTCGCCAGCAGCCTGATTGGCGGAGAGCCGGAACTCGGCAGCGTGCTGAAGAATACGGCGCGGGAGGTGGTTTCCTCACTGATGCCCGGCAATTCCAGCCGGCGCGAGGAAGGGCCGGAGCGCGGCTGACGGAGGCGCCGGAGCGGGCCACAGCCACGGCGCCCGGCCTCATCCGGCGGGGTTCAGCCCGCCGGACGGCCGGCCTCGGTATCGGGGCCTGCCGGTGTGCCGCTCCGCAGCTCCCGCGCCCCCCGGCCCGAGATGGCAAGCGTATAGGCGGAATTGATCAGCCCGGTATGGGAGAAGGCCTGGGGGAAATTCCCCAGCATGCGGCCCGATCCCGGATCGTATTCCTCCGAGAGCAGGCCGACATCGTTGCGGAGCGACAGCAGGTGCTCGAACAGTGCCCGTGCCTCCTCCATCCGCCCCGTCATCGCATAGGCATCGGCCAGCCAGAAGCTGCAGGCGAGGAAGGTGCCCTCCTTCCCCGGCAGCCCGTCGAAGACGCGTTCCGTCCGGTATCGGCGCACCAGCCCGTCGATGAGGAGTTCCTTCTCCACCCTAGCGATCGTCCCGAGGATCCGCGGATCCTCCGGCGGCAGGAACCCGATCGCGGGCAGCAGCAACAGGCTGGCATCCGTCTCCCGCGAACCGTAGCTGCGGACGAAGCTGCCGAGCTTGGGGTCGTAGCCGTGCCGGCAGACATCGTCATGGATGGTCCGGCGCAGCGCACGCCAGCGATCCACCGGACCATCCAGGCCGAACGCCTCGATGCCGCGCACGGCGCGGTCCAGGGCGGCCCAGGCCATCACCTTGGAATAGGTAAAGCAGTGACGCTGGTCGCGCACCTCCCAGATGCCCTCGTCCGGCTGGTCCCAGATGGTCTCCAGATGCGCGATCAGCGCGCGCTGCAGCGCCCAGGCCGCCGCGGGCGTCGGCAGGCTGCGACGCTGCGCCTGATGCATCACGTCCATCAGCTCTCCGAAGACGTCGAGCTGAAGCTGCACATGCGCCGCATTGCCGATCCGGACGGGGCGGGAATTCTCGTAGCCGGGCAGCCATTCGGCAGCGAATTCCGGCAGGCGGCGCTCCCCGGCCAGGCCGTACATGATCTGGATCTGCGAGGGGCTGCCCATGGCGGCGCGCAGCAGCCAGTCGCGCCAAGCCAGCGCCTCGTCGTCATAGCCGGCCCGCAGCATCGCCAGCAGGGTCAGCGTCGCGTCGCGGAGCCAGCAATAGCGGTAATCCCAATTCCGCATGCCGCCAGGCCATTCGGGCAGCGAGGTCGTCGGTGACGCAACGATGCCCCCGGTCGGCCGGTAGGTCAGCGCCTTCAGGGTGATGGCGGAACGGCGGACCGCTTCGGTCCAGCACCCGGCCTCCTGCACGCGCGAGGACCAGTCGCGCCAGGCGGCATCCGTCTCCTCGACCGCGGCCTCGGCATCCATGGACGTGGGCGGGGACAGATGGGAGAGGCCATAGGAGAGAACGAAACCCAGCCTGTCGCCGGCCTCCACCTCGAATTCGGCACGGGTGCGGAGATCCTCGCCCTGCAACGGCACTGGCGAGCGCAGCACCGCCATGTCCGGCCCGGCGATGGCGCGGATCCCCCCGCCATCCGGCAGCCGTGTCACCCATGGCACGCTGCGCCCGTAGTCGAATCGCAGCACCAGTTCCATCCGCATCGCCACCCGGCCGCGGCGCCCGACGACGAGACGCACGAGGCCCGGCGAATGATCGCGGTGCAGCATGCAGTCCACCACCACGACCTCGCCCTCGGCCGTGGCGAAGCAGGTTTCCAGGACAAGGCTGCCATCCCTGTACCGCCGGCTCACCCGCGCCTCGGGGTCGGCGGGCGCGATCCGCCAGCGCCCGTTGTCCGGCGTGCCGAGCAGCGCCGCGAAACAGGCGCCGCTATCGAAGCGGGGCCAGCAGAGCCAGTCCACCGAGCCGTCCCGCCCGACCAGGGCGGCCGTCTCGGTGTCGCCGACAAGGGCATAGTCCTCGATCCGGAGAGGCATGGTCAGTATCCGCGCAATCGCCGCCGTGGCGCATCCCCTTGGCACCACACCTCGCCCGACGCGAGCAGCCCGCGCAGCGCAAGCGGCAGCAGCATCCCCAGCGCCAGCCCCGCCGCGCCGCGGAGCAGCACCGGATCCACCGCGCCCACCCGGTCACGGGCGCGCGCATCGAAGCGGCCATGCGTCCCATGATCGCCGGGCAGCGGCGAAAGCAGGTTGTCCAGCCGGCCGGGAAACTCCGGCTCCTGCGTCATCTGGCCCGAATAACCGACCTTCCCGAGCACGCGGTCCGCCAGCCCCGGCGCGAGCATGGCGCCGAGGATCGCCTTCACGCTGGGCCAGCCGATCCAGGATTCGCGCGGCACCCGCATCGCGGCCTGGTAGATCCGCTCCGCCACCGGCTCCGGCTGGTGGATCGGCGGCACCGGCTGGGCGCGGCGCGGCATGTGGCTGCGCGCCCAGCCGAATTGCGGAGTGTTCACCGCCGGCAATTGCACCATGGTCAGCCGGATCCGGCTGCGCTCGTGCAGCAATTCGCAGCGCAGAGAATCGGTGAAGCCACGGATGGCGAACTTCGCGGCGCAGTAGGCCGATTGCAGCGGAATGGCCCGGTAGCTGAGGGCGGAGCCGATCTGGACGATGGTGCCGCGGTTGCGCGGCCGCATATGCCGCAACGCCGCCAGCGTGCCATGCACATAGCCCAGATAGGTGACCTCCGTGACCCGGCGGAATTCCTCGGGGGTCATCTCATGCACGGGGGAGAGGACGGTCACCATCGCGCCATTTACCCAGAAGTCGATCGCGCCGAAGCTTTCCGCGGTGCGGTCCGCCGCACCGAAGACGGCATCGGCATCCGCGGTGTCGGCGGGCAGGGCGAGTGCCTGCGGGGCGCCTGCCGCCTCCGCCTCGCGCCTTGCCGCCTCCAACCCCTCGGTGCTGCGGGCGATCAGGGCGACATTCCAGCCGCGACGCGCAAAGGCCATGGCCGAGGCCCGGCCCACTCCGGCCGAAGCCCCGGTCACAACAACGGTTCCCCGCGGCGACGCTGCATCGGGTTGAATTGCCATCTGCCTTCCCCGCATTGCGCATGGCAGCAACACGAGCGCCGGCGCCGCGGTTTCGTCCCGGCCACGGGTCATGCCCCCGTGCGGACATGCCAGTGCGGACCACCGGAACCCGCTCCCCCTCCCGGCACTGTGCCCGGGAGACACCCCCTTGGATGCGATGCGGGAGGCAATGGTGCCCCCGATTCCCTTCACATTCGGCATTGCCCTGGTGCGCGGGCGCCGCGGCCGGGAACTGGCATCTGGTCGAGGCCGCCCGTGCGACGATCGGCCCAGGTCAGGTCGGCGGCCTCATCCCCGCGGGTTTCGCCACCGATTTCCGGACCCTGCAGGCCGCACCCCTGCCGCAGCCACGCGTCTTCGCCGGGGAATTCCACCGTCTCCGCGGCTCAAGCACCGTCGCCCTGCTGCGGCCCGGCGAAAGCGATCCGCTCCGCCGCGACCCGTTCAGCAACCTGCGGTCCCACCATCAATGGGCAGAGGTCGCAAGGCAGCGGGGCGCGCGGCTGGCACGGCTGCCGGTATCCGGCAATTATCTGATCAACACCTCGGAGAACCATTCGGAGGTCCACGGCCCCCATCTCGCCTGGCGCCGCGCCTTCACCGCCGCCGTGAACCGCGAGGGCTGTGCCATGGATGCCGCCCTCGCCGCCCGCTTCGGCCTGGGGCTGAACCGAATCCGCGCCGCCTCCCGCCGCTTCTTCCCGGAGGCTACGCGCCCGCCCGGGTAAGGCAGTCCCCGGCGGCTATCGTGCAGCGCAGCCATTCGCCGTTCATCAGGCTCCGGCCCGTCATGGCCATGATGAAGCCCCAATGGCAGACGACAAGGGTGTGCGGCCAGTCGGGCAGCGCCGCCATCTCCGCGCGGAACCTCGCGATCCGCGCCTCAAGGTGTTCGTGCGGCTCCTCCTCCGCGGGCCACCACACCTCCTCCACGGTGCTGAAGTCGAGATGCGGCCAGGCGAGGGCCAGCGCCGTCCGCGGGGAGCCGATATCGCAACTCGCCGCGCAGCGTTCCCGCACCGCCGGCGTGACGGTCACCGGCAGGCCCAGGCGGCGTGCCAGCGGGGCCGCGGTCTGCAGCGCCCGGGTGTAGGGGGAACTGAGGATGCGCCGGATATCCTCTCCCGCCAGGGCCTCCGCCGCGCGCTCGGCCTGCCGGTGGCCCAGGGGCGTGAGCGGCGCATCGGGAAGGCCAGGATCCTGCCCCGTCTCCTCCAGGCGGAGATTGAACTCGCTTTGTCCGTGGCGCAGCAGAATCATCGGCCGTCACACCCGGTTCCAGGGGCATGACCGGATATTGCAGCGCATGGCGGCCGGCCGCCGGCGAGAAGCGCGCGCCGAAGCCGCTGCCCATACCGTCTGGCCATCCGACGCAGGCGGATCGCCTCGCCCGGATCCGCCGCCTCCGCCGCCATGCTGTAATAGCCGAGCTGGAAGGCCAGGTAGCATGGCAGCAGCAGGGCGAGGAGTTGCGGATCGACCGCATGCCCGCTCTCCGCTTCGATCACGGCGCAGAGCCGCGCGCATGCCGCTTCGGGGAGTTCCAGTTCCATCATCGCCCCGACCGCATCCCAGGCGATGTCCTGACATCCGACCAAGTCATGCGCGACATGATGATCGATGGCATCGCATTTCAGAATTCGCCCATCCGGCAGCACCAGCCATTCCCAGGCATGCAGCCGGTTGTCCGTCTCCACCGGGCGACGCCGTCTCTCCAGCCACGCCAGATCCGCGGGCGTCCATTGGTCGAAGCGGCAGGCCGGATCCGGGCCCAGCGCCTCCTCCGTGTTATGGCGCGCCATCTCCAGCAGTTGTGCGAGAGAGGCACCCCGTTCCGGCGCGGCGGGGAAGGAGCGGGCGCGGAAGCCAAGATAGCGGCCCAGATGCTCTGCCAGCCTTCCTGGCTCAATGGGACACTGCGGCAGCGGGCGGGCATCACCGATCCAGCGCTCTATCAGGAAACCGTGGCACCAGCCCGCGACCGGCGGCGTGAAGCCGGCGGCCGCAAGGGTCCGCGCGCGCTCGGCCCTGCGCTCGCCCTCCCGCCCGAGGCCGGCGAATTTGAGCAGCCAGGTCCCGCCGCCGGTCCGCAGCAGGAATTTGCGGCGCTCCTGCTGCGCATGGACCGGCGGCCAGTCCGTCTCCCGCGCGCCGCGGTGCCGCCGCCATTGACCGCCGGAGATCTCCTCCATCGGCGCGTCCGGCGGGCCCACCAGTTCCGCGGCCCAGCTTTCGATCCTGTGCTGCGGCCGGTGGGCTCGGAGCAGCAGATCCTCGAAGGGCGTCAGATACCGGGCGGCCATGGCCCAGCGCCCGCGGTGACGCGCGCTGGCCTGAGGCCCCGGCGCGCCGCCATGGCTGGGGAAGAAGGCGATGCGGTCCGGCGGAACACCCCGCGCCTCCAGCCAGTCCGCGACCGCGCCGAAGGAACTGCCGGAGAGGCCGGGCCCCTCATCCACCACGGCGAATGCAGCAGCACCGGCAAGGAGCCGCGCCGCCAATTCCTCCGACACGGCCAGTTCCCGCCGGAACGGATGGCCGACCGGGCGGACCGTCAGTGGCGGCGGCGCACCGATGGCGGCGGCTACCATTGCGGCGAGTGGCGCGCCGATGCTCCGGATCCCGATCACCCGGCTCGATCCGTCGAAAGGCGAGGCCAGGGCCGCCGCCAGATAGGCTTCCGGATACAGCGCGTAGAAAGCGAAGCCTTCGGCCTGCCGGCAGGTGATCGTCGCGGGCAGGGTTTGCGCCCCGATGGCCCGGACGCAGCCCTGCGGCGGCAGAGCGAGGTGGCTGAAGCCGCTCTCCCAGGAGAGCCGGACAGCCCGGGCCAGCCGCAGCAGAAGAGCCATCGCGGCATCCTGCGGCGGCGAAGGGCGATCCTGCCCACCGCTGAGGAATTCGGCATCGGCGATGCCCTGCGCCAACTCGCCGGCCTCGATGAGGGCCGCCACCAGCGCGGCGTGGCGGCCGATGCCGGCCGGCATCCCCGCGATGCGCCCGCACGCATCGGCGATGGCGGCGCGTTTGCGATGCGGGCACTCGGTCCGCGCGGCATCGCCATAGAGCAGCATCGGCCCTTTCCACCTCCTGCACGGAAAGCTGGTTGCCGGAGAACGCAATCCGGCAGCCGGGGATGCCGCGGCGGCAGGACAGCACGCCGATCGATGCGGGAGCTAGACGTCCCCCCAGACCTCCCGCGCCATCTCGATGCAAAGGGCGAGCTTGGCCCATTGCTGCTCTACGGTCAGCAGGTTGCCTTCCTCGGTACTGGCGAAGCCGCATTGCGGGCTGATGGCGAGCTGCTCGATTGGCGCGTATTTCGCCGCATCCTCGATGCGCCGCTTCAGCATGTCCTTGCTCTCCAGCTCCCCGGTCTTGCTGGTGACCGGGCCGAGCACGACGGTCTTCCCCTTCGGCAGGAAGCGCAGCGGCGTAAAGGTGCCGGCGCGCTCGGTGTCGTATTCCATGAAATAGGCATCGACATTGATGCCGTTGAACAGCACCTCCGCCACCGGATCGTAGCCGCCCGAGGCGATGTGCATGGAGCGGAAATTGCCCCGGCAGAGATGCATGGACACGACCATATCCGACGGGCGCCCCGCGATGGCGGTGTTGATCAGCGCCGCATAGGTCTCCAGCAGCCCCTCCACCTGTTCACCGCGGTTGCGGAGCTGCGCAAGCTGCTCGGGATCGCAGAGATAGGCAATGTTCACCTCATCCAACTGCAGGTAGCGGCAGCCGGCATCGGCGAAGGCCCGCACCGCATCGGCATAGGCGGCGCCGAGATCGGCGAAGAAGCCCTCCATCTCTGGATAAGTCTGGGTGTCCACCGCACGGCGCCCGCCGCGGAAATGCAGCACGCTCGGCGAGGGAATGGTCTGCTTCGGCACCGCACCGCCGGCACTGACCGCGACGAACTTGAAATCCTCCACGAAGGGGTGCGGCTGGTAGCGAAGTGGTCCCGTCACCTTCAGCCCATAGGCCTTGGTCTGGCCGCCCTTGAACTGAATGCCCTGGTCGGCCTCATACATCTCGACGCCGCCGAGCCCGGCCAGGAAGTCGAAATGCCAGAAGGCGCGGCGGTACTCGCCATCGGTCACGGCCTTCAGGCCGACCTCCTTCTGCTCTGCGATCGCATCGCGGATGCAGCGATCCTCCACGGCGCGCAGGGCGGCGGCGTCAAGGCGGCCCTCGGAGCGGGCAGCGCGCGCCTCGCGCAATTCCGGCGGGCGCAGCAGGCTGCCGACATGGTCGGCGCGGAAGGGGGGCTTGCCCTCAGACATGGCTGGATCCTCCTTGGTTGCGGTTCAGGCGCGCGTGGCGGCGGCGCCGCGCGCCGCCGCACCCTGAAAGGCTTCGAGGGTCTCCGGCGCCTGCAGCAGCGCCGCGCTCGGCAGCCGGGCGATCTCCCGCCCCGCGCAATGGATTCGGCCCGCAGCCCACAACCAGCAGGCCGCGCCTGATCTGGTCATCCGCACCCGCTGTTCCTCCCATATCCATGTGGGCACTTTCCGCGCCCTCGCCGCCGGCCCGCGCGGCACGCGGAACATCCCGATCGAGGAGATTGTCGCCGCCCTTCCACGGAAGTTGCTTGCCGGCGGCGACTGGACCTGCCTCGGCATCCTCCTCGAATGCTGCCGTACCTCGCCTATGCGAGGGTGTGTGACGCCGGCAAGCGGGTGGAGCGCCACCCGCTGCGGAGTGGCGCCAACAACACGGCCCGAGAGCGGCTAGTCCAGGTCGCGCGCCACGCGGAAGCCGTTGGCGCTGTAGCGCACGGGCGCATCGTAGAAATTGCGCGCGACCGGCAGGATATCCTCGGCCCCGGAGCGGAAGGAGCCGCCGCGGAGCACGCGCCGCACGCATCCACGCGCCTCCCGGGCGGAGCCGTCGCCGGGTGCCCCGTGATAGTTCGGGAACCAGCAATCCTGCACCCATTGTGCGACGCCGCCCAGCATGTCCTGCAGGCCGAAGGCATTCGGCCGGAAGCTTCCCACCGGCAGCGGCCCTTGCGGATTCTGCGTGCCGCCGCATTCCGCACAGTTGGCCTGGGCGACGCCGAGCTGGTCGCCCCACCAATAGCGCGTCGTGGTGCCGGCGCGGGCGGCATATTCCCATTCCGCCTCGCTCGGCAGGCGGTAGCGCCGGCCGGTGGTGCGGGAGAGCCAGCCGATGTAGCGCTGCGCATCCTCCCAGCTGACATTGTGGATGGGCGTCGCATCCTCCGCCGCCGGCATGCGCGGCAGCGGCCCGCAGCCCCCCTGGGCGCTGCACGCCTTCCATTCCCCGACGGTCACGGGATGCTGGCCGAGCGCGAAGGGGCGCAGCGTGACGCGGCGCACCGGCAGCGCGGCCGGATCCCTGGCGCCATGGCCCATCATGAAACTGCCGCCAGGAATGCGGACCATCCAGGGACAGGTCGGGCAATCCTGGAAGTAGCGCTCATCCGCCGGCGCGGCAGGTGGTGGCCTGACCGGCTGCGGCAGGGCGGCCATGGTGCGCGGCGGCTCCGGCTGCGGCGCGGTGCGGGGAATGGCCTGGGGGGCAGGCTGCGGCGGGGGCTGTGGCGCAGGCGGCACTACCGGCTCCAGCGAGGCGACCCGTCCCGGCGGGCTCGGCTGCGGCTGCGGCTCCGGCGCGGCTGCCGGCGGCTGTGGCTGCGCCGGGGCAGCAACCGGTGCCGGCGGCGCCTCGGCGCGGCGCCCGAGCAGTTCGTCGAGCCGCCGCTGCGCCGCCTCCTTGTACCGGGAATCCGGGTAGAGCCGGAGATAGGCCTCGATATCCTCCGCCCGACCACTCGCCCGCAGCCGCTCCCACAGCGCGGCTTCCGCCAGTTGGGAGGCCGCCTCCGCGGGGCTCATCACGTCGATTTCAAGCGCGCTCTCGGCCCGGCCGCCGCGCCCGTCCTCCACCAGGTATTGCAGGCTGCCGGCCGGGCCGGTGAAGCCCGGCTCCGGCACGAAGACCAAGGCGGCAAGCTCCTCGGGCCGCAGCCGGTCGCCCGTCTTCAGCATGTTTGCGCCGTTGCGCACCAGGCCGCGCGGCAAGGTACGGATGGTCACGCTCAACGGGTCGCCATCCGGGTCCTCCGGCTGGGCGATGTCCAGCGCGCCGGTATAGATGCGCAGGCGCCGCAGCGCCTCCGCAACCGGCGGGCGGTTGGAGGGCAGCACATTGATTGCCAGACTGCCTAGGACGCTGCCGCCGCGCCCGTCCTCCACCAGGATGTCGAGCGTGCCGACCGGGCCGGTCACGCTGCCATCCGGCTTGTAGGTGGCGCTGGCGAAGCGATCGGCCGCGAAGACCGCCCCGGATGCGACGGGGCGCCCCTCGACGCGCACCTCACCGGAGCGCGGCAGGCCGGTGATGCGCACGGTCAGCGGATCCTGGTCCGGATCGGTCGGCTTGGGGATGGGCAGCGGCGTCGGTCCGGCGCTGTCCTTCACCTCCAGCGTCGGGATGCCGGCAAGCTGCGGCGGCCGGTTCGGCGGGCGGGGATAGAAGTAGAAGGGTTCCGCACCCAGTGAGCTGAAGATATAGGGCTCCTGCCGGTTGCCCGTGGCGCGCAGCACGGTGTCGCGCACGCTGCGGAAGAACAGGCTCAGCTCCAGGCCGGGGATCTGGAAATGCGCCAGCAGCGCCGCGGCGAAGGGGCTGTGATCGCCGCCGCCGTCCTCGGCGATCTGGTCGGCCTTGGTCGCCATGACGACCATGGTATTGCGCGGCACATTGTCCACCCGCGCCAGGCCCGGGCTGGTCGCGCCGCGGCCGGCGACGGTCATGGAGCGCGACATCCGGTCCACGAAGGGATTGTTGCGGCAGGCATCGAGCAGGACAATGCCGAGCTTCCGCGCCCCCGAAGCCTCGCCGAGCAGCAATTCCAGCGGCACCGCCTCGTAGAGCAGGTCGCGCTCGCGCTCCAGCCGGGCATCGGCCGGCAGCAGGTAGTTCTCCCGCCCCACCTGCACGCCATGGCCGGCGTAATAGACCACCGCCACATCGGCCCGCTGCGCCTTGATGCCGAATTCCCGGATGCCGCGGCTGAGGCGGCGGAAATCGGGATCGTAGACTTCGTCAACTTCGAAGCCGAGCCGGCGCAGCGCCTCGCCGATGGCGCGCGCGTCGTTCACAGGATTGGCAAGGACCGGCGCGTGCTGATAGGCGGCGATGCCGACCACCAGCGCGATGCGCCGTTCGGGGGGCGGGGGCGGCTGCGAAAGCGCCGCCTCCGGCAGCAGGACCACGAGCAGCAGAAGGGCGAGGCCGCCCAGAAGCCGGGATCTCATCGCGTCACCTCGATCACCAGCCTCGCATCGTCCACATGCACGCCGGGGATGGCGCGGAAGCGCGCGGCGACATCGTCCAGGCTCCGCACCGGCAGCGGCTCCAGGTCCTGCCGCTTCAGTTCCGCCGGCAGCAGCAGACCCACTTCCCGGTCGGCGGTCAGGCAGGCCACGCCTTCCGGCACGCCCGCCTTGTCGAAGCGGATGCTGAAGGCGCCGCTGCCCTCCGGCGGCACCTGGATGGGCGTTCGGGCGCGGACGAAGGCATCGGGCTGGAAGCGGTTGGGGAAGATGCGGGAAACCTCGCCCGCTGCGTCCTGGTAGTAGCAGTAGACATAGGCGTCCTGCGTCGGCTGGACGCGCAGGACCATGCTCTCGCCCACGCGATAGACCGGCCGCCCGCCACGCGCGGTGGCGAGGATGGCGCGCGGCGCCTCAGCCGGCAGCGGCGTGGCAGGCATGGCCACCGGCGTCGCCGCCGCGGCCGGGGGCCGCACGCCGCGCCTGCGCCCGGGATCGCTGGCGAGCAGGCGGTAATACAGCTCGAAATCCACGCGGCCGCTTGGCACCAGATCGTGATCCGCCTGGTAGCGCGCGATGGCGGCGGAAAGGTCGCGCGGGGTGGCGGCGCCCTGCAGATAGCCGGTGCGGATCAGCGCCGCCTCGGTGAAGCGGTTGCGCTCCTCCGCTCCCATGCCGTCGAACCACTGCCGCACCTCGCCACGGAAGGCCGGATTGGTCGGCTCGATGGACAGGCATTCCCAGTAGGGGACCTGGGCCAGCTTGCCCAGCACCTCGATGGTCGAGAGATCGACCAGGTTGCGCACCGCCTGGGCGAATCCCTCCGACTTGTCCAGCGAGACGCTGAAGGAAAGGCCGGCCTTGCCGATCAGCCCGCCGATATCGGCGCCGCGCCCGGTGCGGACCACGGCGATGGAATTGTTGGCGGAGATGCCGGGCAGGATCTGCCGCGTGACCAGCCTGCCCACATTGAGATCCATGGACACGACCGAGACGACCTGGTCGCTGGAGACGCCGAGATCCACCCGCGCCAGCGACAGCCCTGCGCTCATCGAGGAGGCGAGCACGCTGCTGTCGAGCTGGGTGATCGCGCCGCGGATATAGTAGCTTGGCGCCACGAAATCCTGGGTCAGGCCAACCAGTTCCGACAGCACCTGCACGTCGAGCTGGGTGATGTCGTAGTCCACGAAGCGGAAGGCGCCGCTCTTCGCCGACATGCGGGAGACGGCGCTGATGAACATCTCTTTCGTGCCGGTGGCGATCAGGCCGGTGGCGTCCGGGATTCCCGCGGTCGTGATGTAGATGTCGCGCTTGCCATGGGCCAGGAGCAGGTCGTCCATGCAGCGCAGCGCCTCGCTGAAATTGCCGATGTTGCGCACCGCCGCCGTGCGGGGCTGCTGCGCGTCGAAACTCGTCTCCGGGCGCGGGTGGCAGGCGCCCAGCAGCACCAGCAGCGGCAGGATCGCCGCGGCGAGGAAAGGGGCGGATCGCCCGCTGCCGGCTGACATGCACCTCATGGCACGCTCCTTCCTGCCGGAGCGGCGCCGCTGATGGCGCCTGCACGACCGCGCTGCGCGGCCGGCCTCCGAATCCGTAGCAGAAAGGGACAGGCGAGGAACCACGCGCTGTGAGATGCGCCGCAACAGCCCAGCAATTCTGAGTGAAGACCGGCAGCAGCGATGCAACGCTGGAAGATGCACCCTCCTGTGGCATGGCTCACAGGCAGGGTTGCTGGGGCTGTCTAGGGTCGGCGGCGTCGAAGAGCGACAGGCCCGGGCCATGGTGGCCCGGTGTCCCCGACACAGAAGGAACCGATCCGATGCGTGCCCTGCTCCTCCCCGTTGCCGCCCTCGCCCTGGCCACCGGCGCCGGCCTGACCAGCCCGGCCTCCGCCAAGGCGCCCGAGATGGGCGGCGTCTCCATCACCCGCGGCGGCGGCAATGTGAACACCGCAGCCGGCCGCAACTCCGTCGCCGACCAGGCCGTCTCCACCATCGGCGGCCTCGCCCGCCATGGCGGCCGCGCGGTGACCTTGGGCGGCGGCAACCGCAACCTGGCACTGGGCAAGGGCAGCGCCGCCTTCCAGGACGTCACCACGGTCGGCGGCACCGCCATCGGCCGCCGCGCCCAGAGCTTCACCGCCGGCGGCCACAACCTGAACGTCGCCCGCGGCGCCTTCGCCACCGCCGGCCAGTCCGTGACCACCCTGGGCGGCACCGCCATCGGCCGCGGCGCCCAGAGCTTCGTCGCCGGCGGCCACAACCGCAATGTCGCCTCCGGCCGCTTCAGCGAGGCGCAGCAGCAGGTCCTCACCATGGGCGGCACCGCCATGGGCCGCGGCGCCGTCGACAAGGTCTTCGGCGGCAACAACCAAAACCGTGCCACCGCCCGGGGCGCTTTCGCCAACCAGCAGGTCGTCACCGTCGGAGGGCAGTGAAGCGGAACAGGAACCCGGCTGAAGCATGAACCTCGCCCGCCACGCGATGGCGGGCGAGACTCTTTCCACCAAATGCGCGCTGAGGCCGGACTTGTTCCGGCCGCCGGCGCGCGCCAAGCTTCCCTTCCTGGCAGCAGCCAGCGGGGAGGCACAAGATGGCCGTCGCCGAAAGCCACCGGGAAGCCGCACTGGCCGGGCATTTCCTGCTGCGCCACCTGCGGCCGGAGGAGCGGCGGCGCCTCGCCGCCTCGGCGCAGATCGCGCGCTATCCGCGCAACGCCACCATCTTCCAGAAGGGCGATGCCGGGAGCAGCATGATGGCCGTCATCCGCGGGCGCGTGAAGATCTCCACCTGGTCGAACGAGGGCAAGGAACTCGTCCTCAACATCATCGACCAGGGCGGAGTGTTCGGTGAGATCGCCGTTCTCGACGGCCGGCCGCGCACCGCCGACGCCATCGCGCTGGAGGAAACCGACCTGCTCGTGCTGGAGCGCAGCCATCTCCTCCCCTTTCTCACCAGCAACCCGGAGGCGCTGGCCCGCCTGCTGGAAGTGCTCTGCCAGCGCCTCCGGCAGACCAGCGAGCATCTGGAGGACGCGATGCTGCGCGAGGCGCCGTCGCGCCTGGCGCGCGGGCTGCTGCGCCTGGCCGAGACCTTCGGCCGCCCGGCCCCTGGTGGCATCCGGCTCAACATCAAGCTGTCGCAGCAGCAGATCGGCAGCCTGGTCGGCGCCTCGCGCGAGAGCATCAACAAGCATCTCAACGACTGGCAGCGCGCCGGGCACCTGACGCTGGAGGGCGGCAGCATCATCATCCGCGACCGCACGGTGCTGGAGCGGATCGCGGAGACGGAGGCCTAGCCGCCCTCCGCTGCCGCCGGCTGCGCCGCCTCCGGCCCGGCCAGGGCGCCCCGGTCGATCCGCCAGGCGGCGATGCGGGCGCGGCGGTTGCGCAGCGCCAGCTCGCCCACCCGCCGTCCGGAGAATTCGCCGTCCAGCAGCAGCCATGTCGGCTCGCCGACCATGATGGTGCAGCTCCCTGGCCCCTCGCCGCCATGCTGCTTGCCCATCTGCTCCAGCCGCGCGCCGACATTGGCGGTGTCGCCCAGCAGGCAGAATTCCATGCGCTCCCCCTGCCCCAGGCTGCCCGCCACCAACGGCCCGGTATGGATGCCGACGCGCAGGCCCGCCTGCGGCAGTCCCGCCGCCTGCCACTCCGTGTTCAGCCGCTCCATGGCACGCTCCATCGCCAGCGCGCAGCGCGCGGCGGCGCGGGCATCCTCGGCAATGGCGGCCGGATCGCGCCGCGGCACCGGCACGCCGAAGGCCGCCAGGATGCCGTCGCCGACGAAGCGCAGCACCACGCCGCCATGCGCCATCACGATTCCGACCATGGTGTCGAGATAGCGGTCCAGCCAGGCGATCAGCGGCTCCGGCGGCAGGCTCTCGCAGATGGCGGTGAAGCCGGCGATGTCGGAGAACAGCACCGTCGCGGTCAACTCCTGCGGCTTCGGCCTCCCGCCCGCCAGAAACAGCTCCCGCTCCCGCAGCATCGCCTCGGCCACCGGCGCGCTGACGAAGCGGGCGAAGAGCGTGCGCAGCGCTGCGCGGTCACGCCGCTCGCCGCGGCCGCGCCAGGCCCGCATCGCGCCGCCCGCGATCAGGCAGGCGAGCACCGGCGCCAGGCCCGGCCATGCCGCCCCGCCCCAGGCCCGCAGCGCCAGCGCCGCGGCCAGCCAGGCCATCCCTGCCACGGCGAGCGCCAGGATCAGCGCCCGTCCCGCCAGCATCGCCCCAGCGGCAAGGCCCAGCGCCGCCAGGCCCGATATCGCCAGCAGTTCCCGCCAGGCCAGGCCCGGTGCCCTGGCCTGCCCGTCCAGCATCTGCGCCAGCGCCTGCGCATGGATCTCCACGCCGAAGCTCGGCCGGCCGAAGGCGGAGGCGAGGGTGCGGTGCTCGTCGCTGCCGGGCACCATGCTACCGATCAGCGCCACCCGGCCACGCAGCCAGTCAGCCGGCAGCAGCGGCACCGCCTCGGCGGGATAGACCGGCGCCACCGGCCCCGCCGCCGTGCGCCGCCAGGCGATGGGGAAGGGCTCCGCCGGCACCGCCACGCCCGCCGTGCGCGCCAGGGCCGCGGCGAAGCTCGGCTGACCGGTCACGGGATGCACGGGCACATGCAGCCGCACCATGCCGTCGAACAGGTCGCGCGGCAGGTTGGCGGTGCCGGTCGGCACCCCATCCAGGAAGGAGTGCAGGACACGCGCCTGCTCCGGCGGCAGCGGCGTCTCCGGCGCCAGGGAGATGACCACCACCGGCACATCGCTCCGCCGGATCGCCCGGCGCAGCGCCGCGTCCTTCTCCGGCTCGGTCGCCCGGTCCAGCAGCAGGTCGAGGCCGATCGCCGCCACCCCCGCCCGCGCCAGCGCATCCACCAGCCCGGCCAGGAAGGCCCGGTCCACCGGGGAGCGATAGGGCAGGCCGGAGAGCGTCTCCTCGGTGATGCCGATCAATACGATGCGCGGATCCGGCGGCTGCACCGGGGCGAGGCGGAAGGCGATGGCCTGGAACAGCCGCTCCGCCGCGGCCGGCGGCAGCGGCGGGCGCACCAGCAGCAGCGCGAGACCGGTCGCGGACATCAGCAGGAACGCCGCAAGCGCCGCTTCGAGCCATCGCCGGGGCATCGCCATCTCCGCCCCTCCCATGGCGCAATGTCAAACGGCGCCGCGACGAAGGCAACCGCGGCGGAGGGCGGCCCGGCCCGCCGCCCTTCAAGGCGGGATGAGCGGCGGCGGCCTAATGCCGATGCGACAGGCGCTTCCGCTCGAACGCCGCCCGTGCCGCCGCCCGCTTGGCCGCAAGCCGCGGCGCGCGCCATGTCGCCCGGTCCACCGCGAGCTGGAGGCGGCCGGCGGCCGTCACCCGCGCCACCTCCTCCGCCTGCACCCACCAGGCGAAGGCGCCGAGCGCGAGCGGCGCCGCCAGGGCGCAGACCATATCGGCCACCGGGGCGGTGCAGCGCCGCTGCCCGGGGCTCGCAGCCTGCGGAACCGGCTGGCCGCCGCTCTGCGCGGCCGGCGGCGGTCCCGTCTGGACGATCCGCGCCGCGGCAGGGGCGGCGAGAAATGCGCCGGCGAGGAGCAGCAGCACCGCGCCGGCAGGACGGATTGGGGAGCGCATGGCTAGTCTGCCCGCGCGAACTGCACCCGCCGGTTGCGCGGGTCATAGGGGTTCGCGGTCAGCGGCGCTTCCTCGCCAAAGCCGATCACCACCAGCCGGGCGGGATCGATCCCGGGGCGCTGCTCCAGATAGGCGGCGACCGCATTCGCCCGCCGGCGCGAGAGATCGAGGTTGTATTCCTCCGGCCCCAGGGCATCGGTATGGCCCTGGACCTGCAGCCGGATCTGCGGCTGCTCGCGCAGCAATTCGGCCATGCGGTCGATGAAGGGATAGGCGTTCCGCGGCACCACATCCGAGTCCAGGGCGAAGTTGATGCGGAAGCCGACGATGCCCGCCTCGGCGGCCGGTTCGGCCGGCGGAGCCTCGGCGGCCGGCATCGCCGCCGGCGCGGCCGGCGGAGGGCTGGCCTGGGTGGAGGCGAAGACCGGACCGGGCTCCGGCGCCGGCTGGCGCCAGCGCGGTTGCCGGACCGGCGCGGGCGCGGGCTCGGCGCTGCTCTCGGGCTGCACCATGGCGGCGGGAGCCGCCAGCGGCGCCGGCCGCTCGGGATTGGTGATGACGATGCGCCGGCTCAGGCCCGGCTGCGACTCCGGCACCATGATGCTGCGCAGCAATTCGATGGGCGGCGGCTGCTCGAAGATCCGCACCGGCTGGGCATGGGCCGAGCCGGCCAGAAGCAGCGCCGGCAGCGAGGCCGTGGCGGCGAGGCCGGCGAGGCGATGACGAAGCGGATGCGACATGGCGGCTACCCTCTCTGCATGTCCTGCGGCGCCTTGGCGCCGATGCAGGGAGGCTAGGCGCCACACCCGCCCGGGGCTGTGAGCCAGGCCACAGCCAGGGCCTCTTCCCTCACCCCAGCCGGAAGAAGGCGCGAAGCCGGCCGAGCAGATCCTCCCGTCCCGCCGCTTCCGCCACCTCCGGCCGGCCGGGATCCGGGCCGTGGCCGGCATTGCGCTCCAGCCGGCCCGCCATGATGGCGGCCAGCCCCTCCGCCAGTTCCGGCCGGCGCCGCAGGATCGGGTCCAGGTCTTCCCTGGCGATCTCGAACACCACGGCATCCGTTGCCGCGCTGACCGTGGCGCTGCGCGGCTGGCCGGTGAGCAGCGACATCTCCCCGAAGACATCGCCCGGCACCATGCGGTCCAGCATCACCTCCGCGCCCTCCCGCTCCCGCATCACGTCCAGCGCGCCTTCGGCGAGCACGAAGAGCGAGGCGCCCGGCTCGCCCTGGCGGACGATGGTGGCGCCGCGCCGGACCAGGCGCTCGCGCATCGCCTGTTCCAGCTCGGCCCGCTCCTCGGCGGGGAAGCCGCGGAACAGCTCGATCCGCCGCAGCAGCGCCTCGCGCCGCGGCCGCGCCGGGGGCGGTCGCGCCCGCTCAAGGTGCAGGTCGCGCGCCGGACGGGCGATGCCGAGGCCGACATGCTGCAGGGCGCGCAGCACCGCCGTGGCGACAGCGTCGCGGCAGGCGGCCTCCTTCCCGTAGTCCGGCACATGGAAGCGCAGCAACCAGATGGCGGCGCCCTCCGCGATCTCCTGCAGCATCACATCGGGGGCGAGGCCGGGGATGTTGCGCCCGGCATCCAGCGCCGCGGCCAGCAGGATGCGCCGCGCCCGCTCCGGCGGCAGCGCGGGGTCGAGCGGCACGCGCAGCGCCACGCGGTAGCGGCCCTCCGCCGGGCCGTAATTCACCACCCGGTTCGCCGCGATCAGCCCGTTCGGCACCGTCACCGCGACGCCATCGCGGGTGACGAGGCGTGTCGCCCGCCAGCTCACCTCCACCACGCGGCCGGCGGTGCCCTGCGCCGTCTCGATCCAGTCACCGATGCGGTAGGGATGATCGACGCCGAGCGCGATGCCGGAGAACACGTCGCTGATGATGTTGCGCAGCGCGAAGCCGATCACCGCGACCGCGACGCTGGAGGTGGTGACGAAACCGAACGCCGACTGCTCGAAGACGAGCATCAGGATCGCCAGCGCGGCGGCGGCGAAGAGCACGGCGCGCACCATGTCGCCGAGCAGCCGCGGATAGGGCGGCCGCCGCGCCACCAGCGAGGCGCGCAGCAGCAGGATGTCGAAGAGCCGCGCCCCGGCCCAGGCCAGGGCGAGCCAGCCGCCGATGCCGCCGATGGCGCGCAGCGCCGCGGCCAGGCCGCCATCCGGCGCCAGGCCGAACCTTGCCGCAATCGCCGGCGCCGCGCCGCTCAGCATGAAGCCCGCGACGGCCAGCGCGGCAGGGCCGATCAGGGGCCGGAAGCCCGGATGCTGCACAGCGCTGCTCCCTCGCGGCGGCGCCTTCCGTGCTTGTGCCCTGCTTTCCCCGCTTTCCGAAAGTGCCTTCCGCTGTGGCATGGCTCACAGGCAGGGTTGCTGGGGCTGTCTAGGGTCGGCGGCGTCGAAGAGCGACAGGCCCGGGCCATGGTGGCCCGGTGTCCCCGACACAGAAGGAACCGATCCGATGCGTGCCCTGCTCCTCCCCGTTGCCGCCCTCGCCCTGGCCACCGGCGCCGGCCTGACCAGCCCGGCCTCCGCCAAGGCGCCCGAGATGGGCGGCGTCTCCATCACCCGCGGCGGCGGCAATGTGAACACCGCAGCCGGCCGCAACTCCGTCGCCGACCAGGCCGTCTCCACCATCGGCGGCCTCGCCCGCCATGGCGGCCGCGCGGTGACCTTGGGCGGCGGCAACCGCAACCTGGCACTGGGCAAGGGCAGCGCCGCCTTCCAGGACGTCACCACGGTCGGCGGCACCGCCATCGGCCGCCGCGCCCAGAGCTTCACCGCCGGCGGCCACAACCTGAACGTCGCCCGCGGCGCCTTCGCCACCGCCGGCCAGTCCGTGACCACCCTGGGCGGCACCGCCATCGGCCGCGGCGCCCAGAGCTTCGTCGCCGGCGGCCACAACCGCAATGTCGCCTCCGGCCGCTTCAGCGAGGCGCAGCAGCAGGTCCTCACCATGGGCGGCACCGCCATGGGCCGCGGCGCCGTCGACAAGGTCTTCGGCGGCAACAACCAAAACCGTGCCACCGCCCGAGGCGCTTTCGCCAACCAGCAGGTCGTCACCGTCGGAGGGCAGTAAGCACGGACATATCGGCGGAACCCCGGCCCCTCCCGCGAGGGGCCGGATCCCCCGCGCAGCAATGAGGAGTGCGCCATGTTGCGTCCCATGATTGCCGCCGCCGCGCTCACCCTCTGTGCCGCGCTTCCCGCCACGGCGCAGGATTTCGGGGGTGTGCGGCTGCGCGGCCCGGCCTCGGTGCTCGACCGCATCGAGAGCGTGGACCGGACCGGCTGCCGGCTATCCCAGACCAGCGTCACCGTCGGGGTCAACCGGGCCTTCGGCGCCGGCTCCCAGGCCCGGCAGCAGATCGGCTCCGACAGTTCCGGCGGCTGCCGGCCCCTGGTCAGCACCCAGGTGACGGCCGGGGTGAATCTGGCCCTGGGCCCGCGTTCCCGGGCCGAGCAGTCGATCGAGTCCTTCGCGCCACGCGGGTTGCTGGCCACGACCAATCTGAACCGTGGCGTCAACATCGCCGCCGGCGCCCGCAGCGCCGCGGGGCAGCGCATCCTGTCCCAGACCGGACGCTGAACCGGTTCCGCCCGCGGCCCCGCGCCGCGGGCGGAGCAACCTTCCCGCCCGCGCCTTTACCGGACACGGAGACCCGCCATGCCGAAGCTGCCGCGCCTGTCCCTGCTGGCGGCGCTCGCCGCCCTTCCCGCCCTCGCCCCGGCCATGGCCGAGACGCTCCGCTGCCGTTCGGTCAACGGCAACATCACCTGTTCCGGCTCGGGCAGCGTCAGCTGCCAGACGGTGAACGGCCGGACCACCTGCGTCGGCGGCAATGGCGCGGTGGTGCAGCAATTCGGCGGCCCACCCTCCGCCGAGCCGCCCGCCATCATGGATGAGGAGGACGATCCGGCCCTGGAGGAGGAGGCGCTCTCCGCCCCGCGCTCCCGCGACCGGCTCTCCATCGAGCGCCGCAGCCCGCATGCCTGGATGTCGCTGCAACGCGACGGCAGCCGGCTGCGCCTGCGCACCGACCGCCTCTCCATCGAGCTCGACTGACTGCGCTGCTCCTGTGGCGTGGCTCACAGCGGCGCCGCGGCAACCGGCCCAGGATGCGGCCCAGCAGCACAGAGGAGTCCATCCCATGCGCCGAGCCTTGATGTCCGGCCTGATCCTCCTGGCCGCCGCCGGCGGCGCGGCGGCGCAGGAAAGCGGCGGCCTGAGCCTGTCGCCGGAGGCCCTCGCCGCCGGCGGGCCACGCGGCCTCGCCCGCCCCCTCCCCTTCACTTTCCCGAGCTTCACCGCCAGCGACCTGCAGGTCACGCCCACCCCGGCCGAGCGCCGGTCGCGGCACCAGGAGATGATTGCCAAGCTGCGCGGCGATGGCGGCTTCCTGGATGGCTTCGCCTTCGGCCAGCCGCTTGCCGCCAGCCGGCAGCCGCCGCCCCCGCCGCCGGAGCCGGTCATGATCCCGGTCTTTCTCGATCAGCGGACCAAGATCGTGAACCGGTTCGAGGCGCCGGTCGCGGTCACGGTGGGCAACAACAATGTCGTGCAGCAGCAGGGCGCGGACGGCGGCAACGGCCCGACCGCGCAGCAGCAGGTGGTCACGGTGGGCGGCGAGCCCATCCGCCGCCCCGCCGGGGGCGCGGCCAATCTGGTGACGGGGGATGGCAACATCGTCCAGAGCGCACCCGGTCCGGCGAATCCCGGCCGGCGCCGGCGCTGAGCCTCAGGGCGCCCGCGCCAAGCTGCGGAGCGCCCGCCCCTCCGCGTCGAAATTCGCCGCCGCCAGCCAGTCCGTGATGGCACGGCGGCGCGCCGGCCATTCCTCCTCCAGCAGGGAGAACCAGGCCGTGTCGCGCCGGTGCCCCCGCACGACCATATGCGCGCGCAGGATGCCCTCGAAGCGGAAGCCCAGCCGCTCCGCCGCGCGGCGGGAGGCCAGGTTCAGCGCATTGCACTTCCAGCCGACGCGGCGATAGCCAAGCCCGAAGGCGTAGTCCAGCAGCAGGAACATCGCCTCCGTCGCCGCACGGGTGCGGGCGAGGCCGGGCGGGAACCAGATATTGCCCAGCTCGATCGCCGCATGCGCCGGCTGGATGTCGAGCAGCGCCAGCCAGCCCGCGGCCGCGCCGGGCATGCCATCCTTCCCATGCGGCCGGACCACCCAGACCAACTCCGCCTGGCTGGTGGCGGCAAAGCGGAGATAGCCGCGGAAGCGCGCCTCGTCGGCAAAGGGCCCGAAGGGCAGCCAAGTCCAGCTTTCCGGCGCGTCCCGCGCCGCCGGCCACAGCGCCTCCGCATGCTCCGCGCCGAGCGGCTCCAGCGTCGTCCAGGCGCCGCGATGCACCACCCGTTCGGGCTTCGGCCGTGGCGCCGGATCCACCGGGATGCCCAGATACGGCGTCTCGCCGGTTTGGCTCACACCAGCCGCCTCCCGCCGGCGAGCAGGCCGTAGAGGCACGGCGAGATGCGGAAGATCACCGCCGCCGCCAGCGCGGCGAGGGAGACGGTCATCGCCACGCTGGCCACGTAATGCGCGATCATCCAGGCGTCCGTCTCCGCCGGCACCAGGCGCCAGAGCGCGAATTTCACGAAGATGATAAGCGGGAAATGCGCCGCATGCAGGAAGAAGGCGAAGCCGCCATAGCGCGCGATGCTCTCCCCCCAGGCCGTGGCGGCCAGCCGCAGGCAGAGCCCCCAGCAGGCAACCACGCCGAGCGGCCGGGCCAGCCGCGTGAACAGATCCAGCATCTCGCGCTGGTCCGGCTGGCTCGGGTCGAAGGCGAGCGGCGCCAGGGCGCGCAGCGCCATCAGCACGGCATAGATCAGCAGCAACAGCTTCGTCGCGTTCCAGCCGACCCGCGGCTCCACCCCGCGCAGCCGCGCCAGCGCGCCGAGATAGAAGAAGAACAGCACGTCGGCGCGGATGAAGAGGCCGAAGAAGTTGAAGTCCGCCAGCCAGGCGAGGCCGAGCGCCGCGGCACCCAGCAGCGGCGCGTGGCGCAGCATGAGCCAGAGCAGCGGGCTGACCAGCACGGTCACGAACAGGTCGCGGACGAACCAGAACTGGAAGGCGACCGGCAGCCGGGTCAGGCCGAGCACGGCATCGATGCCCTCCCACAGTCCGAACCCCGCGAAGTCAATGCCGAAGGGCCCGAGCAGGCTGCTGGTCGGCGCCACCGCGCGCAGGGCGAAGGCGATGGCGAGCGCGCCCAGATTCCAAAGGATGAGCGGCAGCAGCAGCGACGAGCCGCGCTTGTGGATCCGCTTCCGCATCGCCTCCCAGGGCCGCGCGGCGAAGCCGAAGAACAGCCAGCCGGAAATGGTGCTGAGCAGCGGCACGGCGCTGAAGAAGAAGAACAGCACGAAGCTGTTCACGAAGGTCGCGACCTGATGCTGGTTCGGGTCGAATCCCTCGAAGGGCGGCACGCGGCTGTTCGGATAGGCGAAGTAGTGCAGGAAGACCAGGCCGATCACCAGCACGACGCGCGCGACCTCGATCGTGCCGGAAAGTTCCGCCGCATCGGCGGTCCTGTTCAGGGTGCCCTGCATCTGGCCCACGGCCGAGGCCGCCGGCGCCTGAATGACTGTCATCGCATCAACCTGCCTTGAAATTGCGGCTCTGGAATCGCCGGTCCGCGCCATGGCCGCGCTGCAGCCAGGCCGGCACCAGCGGCAGCACGACACGCCGGAGCAGCCTCGGCTCCGCGGCTGCGGCGGGCCATGCGGCAAGGGGCGGCACGGGGGCGGCTTCGGGCTCCGCCGCCCGCATCGGCCTGCCGAGGCCGTGATGCCGGCGCAGATGCTCCTCCACCAGGGCCAGGAATTCCTGCTGCATCGGGCGCGGGTTCAGCGCGTGGTCGCTGCCGTTCAGCACCACCCGCCGGAAGCCGGGCAGCCGCGACAGGGTGCGGCCGCCGCGGCCGAAATGCGCCCGCAACTCCCGCAACCCGCGGTCGCCGGCACTGTAGACCAGCAGCATGCTGACGCCGCGCCGGGCCAGGCCGCGCACCCAGCCGCCCGCCCGGTTCAGGCCGAGCTCCAGCCCGAGCCATTCGGCCAGCAGCCGGTCGGTCTCCGCCAGCAGGCGGCGCAGCAGCATGCGCAGGCGGCGCAGGGAATGGATCTCCCCCGGTGGCGGGCCGCCATCCAGGGCCGGCGCGCCGCCGGCATCCCGATCGAAGGCCGGCAGGTTGGCCAGGGCGAGGCCGGTGATGCGCCGGTCGCGGAGCGCCGCCTGGAAGGCGACATGCGCGCCGGAGCAGATGCCGATCGCGACGCAATGCGGGAGGCCCTGCGCCTCCAGCAGGTCCAGCGCGGCATGGACATGGCCGGTCGCATCGGGAGCATAGAGGCCGGGCGGGGCGTCGGGATCGGCGGCGCCGGGCGGCGGCGCGCTGTCGCCGATGCCAGGGGCATCCACGCGGAAGGAGGTCACGCCCAGCCCGGCCAGCCGGCGCGCCAGTCGCACCGCCATGCGGCCATTGCCGATATGGTGGTTGGCGCCGGTGTTCAGCAGCAGCACCGCCGGCAGGCCGGCAGCGGCCCGCCCCGGCTCCGGCTCACAGAGCACCCCCGCCAGATCGCATCCCGGGCCGAAGAGGAGCGCCCTCTCCCGCGCCCCCTCCGGCAGGGCGAGCTCGGCACCAGCCGGTGCCGCGCCCCGCGCCGGCCCTGCTGCCGGCGGCGCCCCCTGGCGCAGCCATTCCGTGACAAGAGAGAAGGCCGCCCGCGGCACCTGTGACAGATAGGCATCGCGCAGGAAGGCGTCATATCCCTCGAAGGGTGCCTCGGTGAGCGCCGTGCCGGCCTCGCGCAGCCGCGCCACCAGCTTTTCGCCAAGCAGCGGGTGCCGCGCCGGATGCAGCGCCAGCACCTGCGGGATGCGGGCCGCTTCCAGCGCCTCGGCCAGATCGAGCCCGGCCAGCGCCTCGGCATCGCTGCGGTGCAGGCGGAACCCGGCGGTCTCCAGCCAGTCCGGCTCCGGCGCCCCGGTGGAGCGGCCAGCACGGGCCGCGAGCGTCAATTGCCGCAGATAGGCCCGGCCCGAGGGCACGGGCGCGAGCAGCGCCAGGGCCGCGATCCGGCTGGGACGCCGCGCCGCGGCCGCCGCCGCCAGGCTGGCGCCCAGCCGCAGCCCGCAGAGCGCCACCTCCGTGACGCCGGTCTCCAGGCGCAGCCGGTCCGCCGCGGCCTCGATCGCGTCCAGCCAGCCGGGCAGGCGGTCCGGTGCATCGTCGCCGGCGGAATCCCCGGTGCCGGGATAGTCGAAGCGCAGCACCGGCAGGCCGGCACCGGCGAGCGCCTCGGACAATTGCCGCAAGCCGCGATGGGCGCAGATGGCCTCGTAGCCATAAGGGCCGCACAGGACCACGCCGCGGCCGGTTGCCACCGACTCGGAGGCGGGATGCAGCCAACCGAAGCAGTCGCCGAAGACGACCGGCATCATCGTGGCATTCTCCGATAGCGATGCTGCCCGGCGGCCGCCCGGTTACCCGGAGGGCCACAGGGTCTGACGGACCGTCGCCGGCCAGGCTTCGGGTCGGAATCCGTGGCGGCGGAACAGGGCAAGCGCCACCCGTTCCAGCCCGAAGCCGGCGCAGCCGGTATGGGCGATCTCGCCCGTCGCGGCGCGGATCCCGTAGGCCTCGGCGAAGTGCTGGACGTGGTAGTTGAAGCTGCCGCAGGCGCTCGGCCGGCCAGGATCGGAGACGGGCACCAGGATCTCGAATTTCAGCCGCTGGCTGCGCTGGCCATTGGCCATCAGCCGCCCGGGCCGGCCGAAGAACGGGTCGTTCGCCAGATCCGTGCCGGCCGGCAGGCCCAGGCTCTCGAACATGCCGAGCGCCCGCTCCATCCACCGGGCCTGGAAGGCGCGGATCTGCTCCGGCGTGCCGAAGCACACCTGCTCCCGCTGGCGGAACATCTGCATCCGCGCCGGATCCAGCGAGGGCTCCCGCCGGAAGCAGTAGGAGGAGGAGTCCACCAGCCAGCCCTCCGGCGGCAACGGGCCGCGCCGGGCGATGATCGGATAGACCGGGTAGCAGGAGGCCGGGGTGAGGACGATGTCGGCCGGCACCTGTTCCGCCGCCCAGTCGCCGCCCGCGGCGGCGCATTCCAGCACCCGCCGATGGTCCAGATCGTCGCCGCAGAAGCAGTGCACCGTGCCGGTGAGCTGCGGAAAATTGCGGAAATAGCCGCTCGCCTCGAAGCCCTGGCGGGTCATGGCCGGTGGGAAGCGCATCACCTCGGCGCCATCCCCGCTGGCGAGGCGGCCGATCAGCCGGTCCACCGCCTCCACCACCGCCTCGAACGCCTCGCTGCGTCCATAGAGCCCGTCCACGCCGGTCGGGATCAGCAGCCCCTCCCGGAGCAGCGCGGCGCGGAAGGCATCCGCGGGGGCGACGGCCTCGAGGGCGAGTTCGTCGCTCATCGGCCGCCCTCCCCGGCGGAGGCCGACTCCAGGGAGAGGATCTCCATCGGCTTGCGGCCGCCGGCCTCTCCTGCCTGGTTCGCCTGCTGCAGCTTCTCCACGGCAGCCCTGATCGAGGAGATGCTCTCGAAGGTTTCGCGGGTCAGCAGGCTATCGGGGAACTGGATGCCGAAGTCACTCTCAAGCGCAACCATCAACTCCACTGTGCCGAAGGATGAAAGCCCGGCGTCATACAGGCTGGCCTTGGCATCCAGTCCATCAACAAGCGATGAAAGCTCATTCAGCTGCTTCAGAATGTTGCGAATTCTATCTTCCATCAGGTTGTCTTTCCCGCGGCCTCTGCCGCCCAGGGGGTCTCAATGTGGAAATAATCAGTATCTCTTTGGGACGAGAAATGACGCTCCGTTGATGCGGGCAAATGCGCCGCAGCGCGACTGAATTGCAACAGCGCTCCGCCCGTCATGACGCCTGCGCGATGAGGGCGGAACCGGTCCGTTCCGGCCGGCAATAGATGCGGGGCGGGCACAAAGCGTCCGTGACCGCCTGCTTGATCCAGCGCAATGAGCCTCCGCTGCTTTCGCGCTTGATCCTTGCCCTAAATCCGCGCTGACCTAGCGCGAAAGGACGAGAGGAGGCTCATATGGCACGTGTCGCATTGGTCACGGGCGGGCAGCGCGGCATCGGTGCCGCAATCAGCGAGGCGCTGCAGCAGGCTGGCCGCAAGGTGGTGGCGAGCTATGCAGGCAACGACGCCGCCGCCCAGGAATTCACGAAGCGCACCGGCATTCCCTGCTACAAATTTGACGTCAGCAATTTCGACCAGTGCGCGGATGCGGTCAAGCGCATCGAACAGGAGGTCGGCCCGATCGAGATTCTGGTGAACAACGCCGGCATCACCCGCGACTCCACCATGAAGCGCCTGACGCGGGAGATGTGGGACGCGGTGATCGACACCAATCTCGGCTCCTGCTTCAACATGTGCAAGCTGGTCTGGGACGGCATGACGGCGCGGAAATTCGGCCGCATCGTCAATATCGGCTCGATCAACGGCCAGGCCGGCCAGTACGGCCAGGTGAACTACGCCGCCGCCAAGTCCGGCATCCACGGCTTCACCAAGGCGCTGGCGCTGGAGGGTGCGCGCAGCGGCATCACCGTAAACGCCGTCGCGCCCGGCTATGTGGATACGGAAATGGTGCGCGCCGTGCCGCCGGACGTGCTGGAGAAGATCGTGGCGCGGATTCCCGTGGGCCGGCTCGGCCGTGCCGAGGACATCGCACGCGGCGTCGTCTTCCTCACCGCCGACGATGCCGATTTCATCACCGGCTCCACCCTCTCCATCAATGGCGGGCAGCACATGTACTAGGTACCAGGCTTCCCCCGGAAGGCAAACGCAACCGGCGGCGGCGGGGAACATCTGCCGCCGCCTTTTCGTTCATCCCCTCTCGGCATGGAGAGGACCGATGACAAGCACCAAGCATCCGCGGAAATTCGGCGATCGCAAGGGCGGGCTTGGCGGCGACACGCCGCGGCCGCCCGACGACCTGGACCGGAATCCGGGGATCGGCACCTCCAAGGGCGTGTTCAGCCGCACCGGCGTGGACCCGGAGGATCTGGAGGCCCAGAGCACCAGCGAAGGCGATGTGATGAACGACACCACGCCCCAGGGTGCCGTGGACCCCAACCAGCAGGGCCGGACCAACAAGTAGCCTCCGCCCCGCCCGGCTGGCATCCTGCCTGCCCATCCTGGCAGGGAGAGACGCGCCATGGGTTACGCAGTGTTGGCCTATGACGGAGAGGACGACGGCGCCCTGGCCCGCCGCATGGCGGTCCGGGACCGGCACCTTGAGGTGATCACCGCCTGGGCGGCGGATGGGCGGCTGGCGCTCGGCGTGCCGCTCTTCACCAATGAGGGACGCATCGCCGGCTCCCTGATGCTGCTGGAGGTACCGGACCAGGCCGGGCTCGACGCCTATCTCGCCGCCGAGCCCTTCGCACGGGAGAAGGTCTGGCAGCGCGTCACGGTGCACCCCTTCCGCATCGCCCCGCTTCCCTACCGCCTGCTGCCGCAACCCGGCACGCCCATGGCTTCCAGCCGCACCCATACGGTGATCATCGCCATGGACGGGCGCGATCCCGGCGCCCTCGACCGCCGCCTCAAGGTGCGGGAGGCGCATTTCGCGCGGGTGCGGCCGATGGCCGCGGACGGAACTCTCGCCATGGGCGGGGCGATCCTCGACGCGCCGGAGGGGCGGATGATCGGCTCCATCGCCGTCACCGCCCATGCGACGGACGAGGCCGCGCGCGCCTGGATGGCGGAAGACCCCTATGTCACCGGCGATGTCTGGCGCGACATCACACTCTACGGCACCCGCTTCGCCCCGCTGCCCTACCGCCCGCTGCCGGGCGCAGCCTGATGCCGCGCCTGGTCGAATATGCGGAAGCTCCGCCCGAGGTTCGCGCCGTCTTCGACGAGATCAAGGCCGCGCGCGGCGTGCCGGATGTGAACAATTTCTGGAAGGCGCTGGCGGTGGACCCGCCGACCCTGCGCCGCACCTGGGACAGCCTGCGCCAGGTGATGGCGCCGGGCGCGCTCGACCCGCTGACCAAGGAGATGCTCTACCTCGCCGCCTCCATGGCCGCAGGCTGCGCCTATTGCACCGCCAGCCATGGCGCAGCGGCGCGGGCCAAGGGCATGACCGATGCCATGTTCGGCGAATTGCTGGCCGTGGTCGGCATGGCGGCGGAGACGAACCGGCTGGCCGAGGCGCTGCGGGTCCCGGTGGATCCCGCCTTCGACTGAAGCGGTCCGCCCCGTGCCTATCCTTCGTCCCGGTCCCGCTCGCGGTAGAAGAGCAGCAGGCCGATCAGCACGGCAGCCACCAGGATGGTGACGACGACGCCGAGCACCATCGCGGCCACGCCGCTGCCGCTCATCTCCGTGTCGCCGACCGAGTTCCAGGTGACCCAGGCCGCATAGACGGCGAAGCCGAGCAGGAGCAGCACCGGCAGGATCAGCAGCGCGGTCACGAGGCCACGCTTCTTCATGGCTCCGCCTCCTCCGCAGGGCCTGAACCGGCCATGCATCGCAACACGGAACCTGCCGGCGGGTGCCGGGCTGCCGGGTCAAGGCTACGCGTTGCGCTCCCCCGCGAAGAGCCGTGTCGCCGCCCAGCTCACGATGGAGACGGTGATCGCGCCCCAGAAGGCCGGCCAGAACCCGTCCACCTCGAAGCCCGGGATCAGCAGCGCAGTCAGCCCCAGCATGGCCGCGTTCACCACCAGCAGGAACAGGCCGAGCGTCACGATTGTCAACGGCAGGGAAAGGATCACCGCCACCGGCCGCACCACCGCATTCACCAGGCCAAAGGCGAGCGCCGCCAGGAGCAGCCAGAACAGGCCGTCCACCTCGAAGCCCGGCACGATCTCCGTCGCCGCCCAGAGCGCGAAGGCGGTGATGAAGGTGCGCGCCCAGAATCCCATGATCCCGTCTCCCCAAGAACCAGTGTGGCGGATATGGTGCGCCCCCCTTCCATGGCAGCATGAATTTTGTCCCCGCACCGCGCCACCCTCGCCGGCTGCGCCGCCCTGGCGCTTTGGGCCTTCCTTGCATTGCTGACGCGGCTCGCCCAGCCCTT
>CALGVL010000230.1 GCA_937930165.1 uncultured Acetobacteraceae bacterium | reverse complement strand
AAGTGGAGAGCTTGAAGCTGCAGGCCCCCGCTTCCGCAAGGCCGGCGATGGCGTCCACGCCCCCGGTCTTCCGGATGGTGCCGTAGAGCGCCATGTCCACATGGGAGGTGCGGTTCACCCACTCCACCTTCTCCCGGAAGATGGTGGCATCCGTGACCGGGCGCGGCACGTCATAGGGCATGTCCACGCAGGTGGTGACGCCGCCGGCGGCGGCGGACATGCTTGCTCCCTCGATTCCCGGCCAGCCGGTGCTGCTGCTGGTGTGCATGTGCCCGTCCACCAGGCCGGGGAGAATCAGCTTGCCTAAATGATCCACAATTTCGGCAGCCAGCGGCGGCGCGCCCTGGCCGATGGCGGCGATGCTCTCGCCCCGTACGGCGACATAGCCGCCGGGGATGATGCGATCCGGCAACACCAGATCGCCCAGGATCACTCGGTCGAAAGGAGTCGGCATGGCTGGTTTCCGGCACCGGTTTCGGGAGCCGGCAGCCTAGGCCGCGGCGGCGGCGGAGCCAACCGCCGGCCCCGCCGGTTCAGGCGATGTGCAGCAGCCGGACCAGCAGCAGGCTCATGCCCAGCAGGAACAGCAGCGACAGCACCGCCGCGGCGGTGACCCGGCCCCCGGCCCGCGCCACGCTCCGCACATCAACGCCGAGCCCGAGCGCCGCCATGGCCAGCACGGTCAGGAAATTTGCCGCCACCGCCGCCGGCGCCAGCACCGCCTTCGGCACCAGCCCGGCCGAGCGCAGGCCGGCAAGGGCCAGGAATCCGACGACGAACCATGGCACCATCCGGTGCAGCGGCGGCCGCGCCCCGCCTGTCGCGGAACCCGCCCCCTGCGCCGCGACCAAGGAGAGCAGCAGCACCACCGGCCCCAGCATCAGCACCCGCACCAGCTTGACCAGCATGCCGAGCTGCGCGCTGACCATGCCGACCGGCACGGTCGCCGCCAGCACCTGCGGCACCGCATAGACGGTGAGCCCGGCAACCACGCCGTATTGCGTCTCCGTCACTCCCCCGATCGTGACCAGCAGCGGCAGGGCCAGCACCACCACCACGCCGAGTACCGCGGTGAAGGCGATGGAGGCGGCGACATCCTTGCCCTCCGCGCCGATCACCGGGGCGACGGCGGCGATGGCGGAATTGCCGCAGATGGAATTGCCGCAGCCGACCAGGATCGCGAGCCGGTGCGACAGGCCGAGCCCCCGGCCGACCAGGTAGCTGACCCCGATCGCCAGCACCACCAGCAGGGCGATGCCAAGCAGCAGCCCCGGCCCCACGGCGAGCAAGGCGCCGTAGCTGACCGAGAGCCCGAGCAGCAGCACCGCCACTTCCAGCAGGAATTTCGCGCTGAAGCCGATGCCGGGATCATATTGCCGGCCGGGCTGCCACAGGGAGCGGACCGCGGTGCCGAGCAGAATGGCCAGGACCAGCGCCTCCAGCCAGGGATGGCCAAAGGCGGCTTCCTCGGCCTTCTGCAGCAGGATCGCGGCCAGGGTGACGGCGGAGCAGAGAAGGACGCCCGGCAGCAGTCGCTGCGCCGTTCGCATCAGTGACATGGAAACCTCGGGAGGGGACGCGGCGGGCCTGCCGCCCATCGGCGGGGCGAGCTACACCCCGGCGCCCCATAACTCGAATACATTTATCCCATGCGGTCATAGACTGAGGTTATGCCGATCAATCTCCACCTGCTGCGCCTCTTCGCCATGGTTGCGCGGCATCGCAGCTTCTCCCGCGCCGCCGAGGCGCTGCACATCAGCCAGCCCGCCATCTCCAAAGGAGTGCGGGAGCTGGAGGCGCAGCTCGGCACAAGACTGCTGGAGCGCGGCGGGCCGGGTGGCGTGACGCTGACCGAGGCCGGCAGCGTCCTCGCCGGCCATGCCGCCACGCTGTTCACGGCGGAACGTGCGGCGGAGGAGGACCTCGCCGCCTTCCGCGGGCTGCACCGGGGCACGCTGGCGATCGGCGCCAGCACGACCATCGCCACCTATCTGCTGCCGCGCAGGATCGGCGCCTTCCACCGCCGGCATCCGCAGGTGGAATTGCGCCTGACCAGCGCCAACACCCGCGCGATCGCTGAGCTGCTGCTGGCGCGGGAGCTGGACATCGCCCTGGTGGAAGGCCCGGTGGAGGAGCCCGGCCTGCTCACGGAGCCCTGGGGCGAGGATGAGTTGGTGCTGGTCGCCGGCGCCGCCCATCCGCTTGCCTCGACGGAGGCGCCTGCGCCCGAGGCGCTGGCCGGGGAACTCATCCTGGTGCGGGAGCCAGGCTCCGGCACGCGCGATGTCGGATTCGAGGCACTCGCCGCCTGGGGCGTGCAGCCGCGCCGCACCCTGGAAGTGGGCAGCACCGAGGCGATCAAGCAGCTTGTCGCCGCCGGCGTCGGCGTGGCGGTGGTTTCCGCCGCGGCGGCGGCCGACCAGATCGCACTCGGCCGGCTGTGCATTCCGCCGCTCCGCACCGCTTCCGGCGGTCTGCTCACCCTGCGGCGGGTGCTGAGCCGCCTGCGCCTGCCAGGGCGCCGGCCCAGCGCAGCGGCAGCGGCCTTCGACGCACTGCTCGACCATCCGGCGGACTAGCCCTGCCCGCCATGGACGCTGCGGGCGGGAGGGGGCAAAACTCCGCCGGCCCCGAACCATACGGAGAATGCCGAGAATGCAGATGCACGCCGTGAAGGTCTATCCGTCCAAGGCGCTGTTGCCGCGCGAGGAGCAGCTTGCGTGGAAGATCGCCGGGGTCGCCGCTGACAAGGTGCCCGTCCAGAAGGACGTGCAGGAGATGATCATCAACCGGATCATCGACAACGCCGCTGTCGCTATCGCCGCCATCAACCGCAAGCCGGTCGTCGCCGCCCGCGCCATGGCGCTCGGCCATCCGCGGAAGGGCGGCGCCACGGTCTTCGGCATGCCCTCCTCCAAGCGCTTCTCCCCCGAATGGGCAGCCTGGGCGAACGGGACGGCGGTGCGCGAGCTGGACATGCACGACACCTTCCTGGCCGCCGACTACTCCCACCCCGGCGACAACATCCCGCCCATCCTGGCGGTCGCCCAGAGCATGGAGAAGTCGGGCCGGGACCTGATCCGCGGCCTCGCCACCGGCTACGAGATCCAGATCGACCTGGTCCGCGCCATCTGCCTGCACGAGCACAAGGTGGACCACATCGCCCATCTCTGCCCCTCCGCCGCCGCCGGCATCGGCGCGCTGCTCGGGCTGAAGCAGGAGGTGATCTACCAGGCGGTGCAGCAGGCGCTGCATGTCTCGATCAGCTTCCGCCAGTCCCGCAAGGGCGAGATCAGCTCCTGGAAGGCCTTCGCCCCCGCCCATGCCGGCAAGCTGGCGATCGAGGCGGTGGACCGCGCCATGCGCGGGGAGGGCGCCCCCTCTCCCATCTATGAGGGCGAGGACAGCGTCATCGCCTGGGTGCTCTCCGGCCGCACGGTGCGCGACCGGGAGGGCGACAAGGCGGTCTATGAGCCGGTCTACTACAACGTGCCGCTGCCGGCTCCGGGCGAGCCCAAGCGCGCCATCATGGACAGCTACACCAAGGAGCACTCGGCCGAGTACCAGAGCCAGGCCCTGATCGACCTCGCCTTCCGCATGCGGGAGAAGATCCGGGACTTCGAGGACATCGAGCGGATCGTCATCCACACCTCCCACCACACCCATTACGTGATCGGGACCGGGGCGAACGACCCGCAGAAGATGGACCCGAAGGCGAGCCGGGAGACGCTCGATCACTCGATCATGTACATCTTCGCGGTGGCCCTGCAGGACGGGCGGTGGCACCACGTGGACAGCTACACTCCGAAGCGCGCCGCCCGGCCGGACACGGTCAGGCTGTGGCACAAGATCGAGACCCGGGAGGACCCGGAGTGGACCCGTCGCTACCACTCGAAGGACCCGAACGAGCTGGCCTTCGGCGGCCGGGTCGAGATCTTCCTGAAGGACGGCACCAAGCTGGAGGACGAGCTCGGCGTCGCCAACGCCCATCCGAACGGCGCCCGCCCCTTTGGCCGGGAGGACTACATCAACAAGTTCCGCATCCTGACCGAGGGCATCATCTCGACGCGAGAGGCGAACCGCTTCCTGGCCGATGTGCAGGACCTGGCGCGCATCCCGGCCGGGGAGCTTGGCGTGCTGAACCTGGCGCTGCCGGCTGGCACGCTGTTGGACGGCAAGCCGGGAATCTTCTGATCCGCAATGGGGCAGGGGCATCGCCCCCTGCCTTCGCCTGCCGGCCGCTGCCGCTGCCGCTTCGGTCGGACGGCCTCGCCCTCCGCGCCGTCCCGGGCAATCATCCCCCGCGCCCAGGACCAACAGGACCAGCACAGGAGCGAACGCATGAGCGAGACTACCCAGCCCGAGATCAAGAAGGGTCTTGTCGGCGTCTATGCCGATGTCTCCGCCATCTCCAAGGTGATGCCGGAGACCAACAGCCTGACCTATCGCGGCTATGCCGTGCAGGATCTCTGCGAGAATTGCAGCTTCGAGGAAGTGGCCTACCTCCTCTGGAACGGGGAGCTGCCGAACCGCGACCAGCTCGCCGAGTTCAAGGCGGCGGAGGCGGCGGAGCGGGAGATCAGCCCGGCGCTGCACGGCGTCATCCGGGCCTTCCCGCACAGCGCCCATCCGATGGACGCCATCCGAACCGCTGTCTCCTTCATGGGTATGGAGGATCCGGAAAGCGCCGATACCTCCGAGCCCGCCACCCGCCGCAAGGCGCTGCGGCTGCTGGCCAAGATCCCGACCGCCATCGCCGCCGCCCATCGCGCCAGCAAGGGGCTGGACCCGGTGGCGCCGGACCCGAAGCACTCCTTCGCCGAGAACTTCTTCAACCTGGTCTTCGGCGAGGTGCCGCAGCCGGAGGTTGTCAAGGCCTTCGACGTCAGCCTCATTCTCTATGCCGAGCACACCTTCAACGCCTCTACCTTCACCGCCCGGACGGTGACCTCCACCGGCGCCGACATCCATGGCGCCATCACCGCCGCCATCGCCGCGCTGAAGGGCCCGCTGCATGGCGGGGCGAATGAGGCGGTGATGCACATGCTGCAGGAGATCGGGGAGCCCTCGAAGGCCGTCGCCTGGCTGGAGGGCAAGTTCGATCACCGCGCCCTGGTCATGGGCTTCGGCCACCGGGTCTACAAGAACGGCGACAGCCGCGTGCCGACCATGCGGAAATACGCCGAGAAGATGGCGGAGGTGGTGGGCGACCGCCGCTGGATGGAGATCAGCCGGATCCTCGCCGACGAGATGCTGCGGCGGAAGAACATCCATCCGAACCTCGATTTCCCGGCCGGCCCCGCCTACTTCCTGATGGGCTTCGACATTCCGCTCTTCACCCCGATCTTCGTCGCCAGCCGCATCACCGGCTGGGCGGCGCATGTCATCGAGCAGGCCGCGGACAACCGGCTGATCCGCCCGCTCTCCTGGTACACGGGCGTGGAGCAGCGCCCGGTGCCGCCGATCTCGGCGCGCTGAAGGGCGCGCACCGACGCCGCGGCCAGGAAGCCGCGGCGCTTCCGCTTGCCACGGCCGCCGGCATCACCGGCGGCCGTTTTCGTCCCTGCGGCGCGGCATGGCATGCGCCGCTGCCCGCCACGGCGCACCGCGCATACGCCGCATGGCGTGCCGCGCGGTGATCGCATCAGCGCGATGCGGGCATAAAAGCGCGGGCGTCGTTGCGGTTTCTGTTGACATGCAGCTTGCGTGTGCAGATAGCGTGATTCGCGCGCACGATGCTGCATGCGATTCGCGGGACGGAGTGACTCCCCGCCGGATCGGTCGAAGTGCAGCGACGTGCCGCAGCAGGGAAGGACGGTCCATGGACCGCAGACAGGACGGGATGGCGGCAGCGAGTCTGACCGAACATCCCGCGACGCCGCGGGGCAATACCAGCGCCCCCTCCGGCGGAGACGCGGAGGAGGGAGGTGCGATGCGGCATGCCGCCGCCGATCACCTGCTGCCGGCGTCTGTCTGCATGGCCTGGACGGCGACCAGTCCGGCGTCGCGCGCAACGGGATCCGCGCGCCGCCGCCATCGCACGACCGCCCCTGCCGTCATCCGGGCCAGCCGCCCCCTTTGCGCGGTCCGGCCCACCATGGAAGAGTTGAGGAGATCCTGATGACCGACACGACCGAGACGCCGGCGGGCCGCGCCCAGGCGATGGCCATGTCCACCAGCCGCCGGACCGCACGGAAGTCCACCACCGCCCGCGGCCGCGCAGCGGCCAAGACCAGCACGACGCGCAAGCCGGCGGCGAAGAAGACCGCGGCGAAGAGGACCACCGCGAAGAAGACGACCACGGCGCGCAAGCCGGCGGCCCGCAAGACCGCCTCCAGCCGGACCAGCACGGCCCGGAAGCCGGCGGCGAAGCGGACCACCACGGCCCGCAAGAGCACGTCCAGCCGGACCAGCGCGGCGCGCAAGCCGGCGGCCCGCAAGACTGCCTCCAGCCGGACGGCTGCGGCGCGCAAGCCTGCCGCCCGCAAGGCGACGGCGAAGCGGACGACCACGGCGCGTAAGCCCGCCGCCCGCAAGACCACGTCCAGCCGTACGACTGCGGCGCGCAAGCCCGCCGCCCGCAAGGCGACGAGCCGGACCGCCGCGCCGCGCCGCGCTGCCGCCGCCAAGGCTGCCACCTCCTCCCGTTCCGAGGCGGCGAAGAAGGCTGCCGCAACCCGCGCCGCGAAGCGCGCTGCCGCTGCCGCTGCTGCTCCCGCTCCCGCTCCGGAGCAGAACGAGGGGGGCGAGTCCACCAACACCTGATCTCGCCACGGATCCCGGCGAGGGAGGCGCCGTCCCGTAAGGGGCGGCGCCTTTTTCGCATTCAGCCGATGGCCAGGTTTCCATCGGGCCGGCGATTCACGCCCTGGCTGATGCCAGCCGAGGCGATCGCAGGCTACCCGCCATGCGGCCCGCCGGTCAGCCAGCACGCGCCGCGCCTGTAGAGCGCCTCCACCTCCGGTCCCTTCAGCCCCGGCATGTCGGTCTTCACCGCATAGCCGATCTGGGTCTGCAGATAGGCAAGGTGCCGGTATCCCTCCGGAAAGCGCGCCAGCAGCGCCGGGTCGAGTTCCAGCCGTGCCGCAGGATCCACCGGATCCATCCGGTCCTTCTCGTAGATCGGCTGGCGCAGCACCACGCCCCAGCGCCCGTCCCGCTTCTCCAGGAAGTCGTAGAAGCGGCCGGTGCAGACGACATCCACCAGCACGCCGTGAACCTTCGCGCGTTGGCTGATGGTCATCTTGGTCTGGGCGATCGCGCGGTTGCCGGCGATGTCGGCACTGTGCCCGCCGAGGAAGTGCAGGATGGAGACGCCCTTCGCCCATCCCTCCCGGCTTGCCTTGATGAATTCCGCTGCCGGCGCCTGGCACCATGTCGCCATCATGTAGCCGTCGTCATGCCAGCAGGTGGCGAAGCGCTCCCAGTCGCCGGCATCGCGCCAGACGGCCCAGTTCTCGATCAGGGCACGGATCGCCAGGCGGTCGAGGACCTCGTCTTCCATCATCTCAGCCTTCCCAGCTGCTGAAGAAGGCGAAGTCGGTGATCGGGCGGCGCTGGCGCGGCGCCGTCTCCCGTGCCCGCAACGCATCCGGCAACGCCTCCGGCCGGCCGGGATGGCCGAGCGCGATGGCGGCAACCGGCTCGTACTCCGCCGGGATGGCGAAGGCTTCCCGCGCCTTCGCCGCGTCGAAGCCCGCCATCTGGTGCAGCTGCAGCCCGAGCGCCACGGCCTGCACCGCCATCATCGCCGAGGCCGCGCCGGTATCGTACCATGCATGGCGGTTCGGGTTGCCGTTCGCCGGGAAGGTGGTGCGCGCGACGGCCAGCATCAGGACGGCGGCCTTGCCCGCCCATGCACGGTTGCCGGGCGAGAGGCAGCCGAGCAGCCGGCCGAAGGCGGCCGCCTCCTCCTGCTTCCGCGCGATCAGGAAGTGCCAAGGCTGGGCGTTGTTGCAGCTCGCCGCCCAGCGCGCGGCCTCCAGCAGGCTGCGCAGCGCCGCGGCGGAGACCGGGCGGTCGGTGAAGCTGCGCGGGCTCCAGCGCCGGCGCAGCAGCGCCTCGATCGGATGCTCAGCCGCCGCCTCGCGGTCCGGCGGGGTGGGATGGTCCATGAATGCTCCTTCGCTTGCCAGGCGATAGGCCGTGCTCGGGCGGATGGCGCTGCGCTCAGGGAAACGGGAGGTGGCCTGTGGCACAGCAGGGCTGGGCATGCGGAGCCGCTCGGCCGAGTTCCGTGAACATGCCGCCTGCGCCCTGAAGGCCATGCTCAGCCGAAGTTGCGGAGCAGGTCGCTCATCTCCTCCGGGGTCAGGCTCCGCGCGCCATGGTCGCGCAGCAGGAGGGCGAGTCTGGCGGCCTCCTCCAACTCCTCCGCGGCATAGACGGCGTCGTCCAGCGACTTGCCGCTGACCACCGGGCCGTGATTGGCCAGCAGCACCGCCCGTGCCTCCTTCGCGGCCTCGGCGATCGCCGGCTCCATCGCCGGATCGCCCGGGCGGAAGTAGCGGATGACGGGCAGGGAGGGGCCGATCCGCATGACGAAATAGGGCGTCAGCGGCGGGATGGGCCGTGTCTCCCCCGGCGAGGCGAGGCAGGCGATGGCGGTGGCATGGGTGGAATGCAGATGCACCACCGCCTGCGCCTCCGGCCGTGTGGCCAGGAAGGCGCGATGCATGAACACCTCCTTGGAAGGCTTGTCGCCGGAGACATGCCGGTACTCCGGATCGAGCTTGCTGATCCGCGCCGGGTCCAGCCGGCCGAGGCAGGAATTGGTCGGCGTGATCAGGAAGCCATCCGGCAGCCGCACGCTGATATTGCCGGCGCTGCCAACGGAGAAGCCGCGGCCGAAGAGCAGGCGGCCATGCTCGCAGATCGCCTCGCGCAGCCGTGTTTCCTCGCTCATGCCTGGAATGCCTTCAGGAAAAAGTCGCGTGCGCCGAAATTGCCGGACTTCAGCGCCAGATGCAGGCCGGCCGGTTCGGCATAGGTCCAGGGCACGCCGGGGTCGATCTCCGGCCCGATGCGCAGGCTTGTGACGCCGAGGCGGGAGACGACGGCGCCGGAGGTCTCGCCCCCTGCCACCACCAGGCGCCGCACGCCGCGTGTGACCAGCCCTTCGGCAATGGCGGCCAGCGCCTGTTCCACCAGCACCCCGGCGGCCTCCCGCCCCAGCCGCGCCTGCAATGCCGCCACCTTGTCCGGTGGGGCGGAGGCGGCGATCACCACCGGGGCTTCGCCCAGCTTGCCCTCCGCCCAGTCCAGGGCCTGCGCCGTCAGCGCCGCCACATCAGGCGTGGCCAGCGCATCCAGTTCCAGGGTCGGCAGGTGGTCCCGTGCCAGGCCGATCTGTCCGAGGGTCGCGCGGGAGCAGGAGCCGGCCAGCACCGCCGCATGGCCGCGCATGGGCGGCAAGGCGGCGGCGGAATCGCCGCGCTCCGGCAGCAGGCCGGCGCGGCGGAAATTCGCCGGCAGGCCCATGGCGACGCCGGAGCCGCCGGTGATCAGCGCATGGTGCTCCGCCGCCTCGCCAATCGCGAGCAGGTGCGCATCCGTCAGCGCGTCCACGATTGCGTAGCGACGGCCGGATTCCTTGAGCCGCGTCATCTCGCGCCGGATCGCCGCGGCGCCCTGCTCGACCACCGCGAAGGGCACCAGGCCCACCGCGCCGTCGGTCTGCCGGCCGAGCACGCGCACCAGGTTGGGGTCGCGCATCGGCGTCAGCGGGTGGTTCTCCATCCCGCTCTCGTTCAGCAATGCGGTGCCGACGAAGAGGTGCCCCTGGTAGATTGTCCGCCCGTTGGTCGGGAAGGCCGGGCAGGCCAGCGCGAAGCCCGCGCCGAGCCGCCGCAGCAGCGCATCGGCGACCGGGCCGATATTGCCCTCGTCGGTCGAATCGAAGGTCGAGCAGTACTTGAAAAAGATCTGCCGCGCGCCGGCCGCGAGCAGCGCCTCGCAGGCGGCGAGGCTCTCCGCGACGGCCTGACGCACCGGCGCGGTGCGCGACTTCAGCGCGACGATCACCGCATCGGCCTCGGGCAGGGAAGCACTGCTCTCCGGCACGCCGATCACCTGCACCGCGCGCATTCCTCCGCGCACGAGGGTGTTGGCGAGGTCCGTCGCCCCGGTGAAGTCGTCGGCGATGCAGCCGAGCAGCAGGGGCATCGGCGGTCTCTCCCTAGATCGGCGTTCCGTCCTTGCGGCTGTAGCGCCACTTGCCGTCCGCGCCCATCTCCGCGCGCAGGTCGTCGTCCGGATAGGTCACGCGGTCGCCCGGGGTGCGGTCGCCGATCTCGAGATAGACCACGTCCCGCGCGGTGCGGTTCACCAGCGTGTGCGCGTCGCCCGTCCCGGCCGGGAAGCCGGCGCACATGCCGGGCTCGAGCAGCGTCTCGCCGGCATCGGTGATGAGCGTCGGCGTGCCCTCCAGCACATAGACGAACTCGTCCTGGGTCGTATGCGCGTGGCGCAGCGAGGAGGCCGCGCCGGGAGCGAGGCGGGTCAGGTTCACGCCGAAATTCTTCAGGCCGAACAGGTCGCCGAGCGGACGCTTCTCGCGCCCCTCCACCTTGCGCGCGAGGTCGGGCGGGTAGCCGGTGGCGCGGGCCCGCGGCGGCGCCTCGGCGGCGCGCAGGGCAACAGGGCGGTGCGGCGCGGGGGATGGCATGGGCGACGACCCTCCTGTGGCGAAGCGACGGCTGACGCGCCGTCACAGGGGCCGTAGCATCCTCTCCGCCGTGCCGCGAGGAAAGGGGAGAGGGAGGCCCCGAGCATGGAGAAGCAGGTAATCCGCACGCCCGCCGTGCCCGAGACCGGCGGGCCGTTCAATCTGTGCATCCGCCACGGCGACATGATCTACGTCTCGGGCCTGCCGCCCTTCGAAGAGGAATACTGCGCCGCGCTGCGCGCCGCCCGCGCCCGCGGCGAGCCTCCGCCGCCCTTTCCCGACCTGCCCTTCGAGCGCCAGGTCCGCATCGTGATGGACCACCTGAAGGCGCTGGTGGAGGCCGCTGGGTCGAACATGGACTGCCTGCTCAAGGTCATCGTCTGGCTGAAGGACCAGCGTCAGCAGGAGGAATTCGACCGCATCTACCGCACCTATTTCTCCTCGGCGGAGGCGCTGCCTGCCCGCACACGCATGCAGGCCGGCCGCACGCCGATGGACTGCGCGCTGGAGGTCGAGGCGATCGGCTACGTGCCGCGGAGGGACGGCGGCTGAGGGCGACGGCCGGTGGCGGCGCGCGACGAGCGGGCGCGGCCGCCTGCCCCCTGGCACGGCCACATGGCCAGGAACCGCGCCGTGGCACCTTCTCTTATTATCTGCATCGCCCCGCTTTTCGTATAATTGAATATTGAATATTAAAGGGAGAATTCATCCATGACGGCCTCGCTCTCGGAGCAATTGCTGGCGGCCGCGCTAGCGGGGGAAGTGGACCGGGTCCGCATGCTGCTCCGCCATCCCGGCGACCGGGTCATGGACGGCCCGTGCGACGCCCCGTGCGGCGTTACTCCGCTGATGGCCGCCGCGGCGGCCGGCGCTTCCGCCATCGTCGAGCTGCTCCTCGACCACGGCGCCGATCCCGCGCGGCGGGACTGCGCCGGACGCAGCGCCGCGGCCTATGCCCGCGGGGCGGGGCACTGTCACCTGGCGGAGCGGCTCAATACCGTCGTGGACAAGGAGAAGACGATCTGGTGAGGGAGCCCGCTCGCCGCCGGGCCGCGCCCGCCGGGCGAACAGGGTGGCAGGCGCGGGTCCCTCAGGCGCGCCGGAAGCTTACCTCCTGGGCCGGCGGGCCGCCCTGCGTCTCGCCCGCACCGATGCCCATGACCGCGAGCAGCGCGACCTGCCCGCGGCCGGGAACCTCAAGGATTGGCGGGTCGAGCGAGACGACGCGGCTGCCCTCCGGCGCCTCGATCTCCCCGTAGCGGACCGGCGAGCCGACCTCCGGGTCCGTCCGGTCGGAAGGCTGGGCGCCCACCGGCAGGTCGTCGCCGCCATAGCCGGCGGCCCGCACCGGGACGAAAGTCCAACGCGCCTCGACTTTGGGGGCACCGCCAGCCGCGCCCGGCCGGGCGTCGTCCGACGGAGCCTGATCCGTCGGGGGCCGCCGCACCTCGTAGCGATAAACGGTGAAGCGTTCGACCAAACCGGGCGCCTCCTGTCGCGTCGGCGGTCAAACTCGCGGGCGAGGGATCGGTTGCGGGGCGGAGGAAGGCGGCGCTTCTCCTTGCCTAAGATAGTCGGAGCGGAAAAATCGCGTTAAAGTTGGACACCTCCAGAAACCCTGCGGCTTTGGCTGATGAGGGTGCCTTGAGGCTGCCTCGGCGGCAGTGGGACGGTTGC
>CALGVL010000229.1 GCA_937930165.1 uncultured Acetobacteraceae bacterium | reverse complement strand
CCTGACTCTTGCCGCCGAGGGGGCGAGGCTCGCGGTGCAGGGCGCGGTCGCCGAGCCGCAGCAGGGCAGGGGCTGGCAATTCGCCGTGACGGCACAGGTGCCGGACCTCGCCCGCTTCGCGCGGGTGATGCCGGATGTGCCGCTGCCGCCGCTGCGCAACCTTGATCTCGCGACGAAGCTGGCGGATGCGGGCGGTGGCCTGCCGCAGATCTCCGACCTGAAGCTGACCTTGGGCGAGAGCGACCTGAGCCTAGTGCGGCCCGGGCTGCGCCTGGTCAGCCTCACCGCCACCCTGCCGGCGATGGACCAGCCGCTCGCCCTGCAGGCTGAGGCGATGGAAGGCAACACGCCGCTGCGGCTCTCCGGCACGCTCGGCGCGCCGGTGCTGCTGCTGCCCGGTGCGGCGCGGCAGCCCTGGCCGCTGGACGTGACGGCGCAGGTCGCCAATGCGACCGCAAGCGCCAAGGGCAGCATCGCCGATCCGCGCGCGCTGACCGGCGTGGATCTCGCCCTGTCGCTGCGGGCGCCGGATTTGCAGGCCTTGGCGCCGCTGGCCGGGATGTCCCTGCCTGCGGTGAAGGATGTCGCCCTCGACACCCGCGTGGCGGAGCGCGGCAAGGGCTTCGAGGCCGGCGCCTTCCTGCGCGGGCTGAAGCTGACCTCCAGCGCCGGGGATGCGGCGGGCGACCTCACCTATGTCATCGGCCAGCGCCAGGGGGTGACGGGGCAGCTCGCCTCGCAGCGCCTGAACCTGGACGCGCTGCGGCCGCCTGCTCCAACGCCCGGCGGTGCGCAGCCCTCGCCGGCGCCTGCCGCGCGCGACAACCGCATGATCCCCAACATGCCACTGCCGCTGGAGGCGCTGCGGATCATTGACAGCAACCTGCGCTGGACCGTGGCGGAATTGGTGGCCGGCGGCGTGACCATGCGGGATGCGCAGCTCGCCGCCGTGATCGAGAACGGCAAGGCGCGGCTCGATCCCTTCGCCGCCACCCTGCCGGGCGGGCGGCTGACGCTGCGCGGTGCGGCGGATATCAACACCAACCCGCCCACAGTACAGTTCGCGGCCCGCTCGGAAGGGCTGGACCTCGCCCCGCTGCTCGCCGCCATGAAAATGCCGGCCCGCATGACCGGGCGGCTCGACCTCGACGCCGACCTGCGCGGCCAGGGGCGGGATCTGCGCGCGGTGGCGGGCAGCATGGCCGGGCATCTCGGCATTGCCGTGGTGAACGGGAAGCTGGATGCCGGGCTGCTGCAATCCATCCCGGCCGAATTGCGCGGGCTGCTCCTGCCGCCAGGGGCCGCCGGACAGGACATCGCCCTGCGCTGCCTCGCCCTGCGCGCGAATGCCGAATCCGGCACGGCCCGCATCCAGGCGCTGCTGCTGGACACCGCCATCGGCAAGGTAGCGGGGCAGGGCGGCATCAATCTGAAGGATGAGAGCCTGGCGCTGCGCCTGTTGCCCGACATGCACCTCGGGCCGGCGAGGGTGCAGGCCCCGGTGCATGTCGGTGGCACGCTGGCGGCGCCGCGGCCGGGAATCTCGCCGGAGGCGGCGGTGGCGGGTGGACTCGGTGCCTTCCTGTCCCTGCAGAACACGCCGGACCGTACCCTGCAGGGGCTGGCCCAGGCGCTGGGCGGCGGCGGAAGCAATCTGCCGGATTGTGCCAGCCAGCTCGCCATCGCCCGCGGCGGCCGGGCCGGGCCGGTGCCGGCGGCGCCCGCCGCGCCCGCGCCGGCCCAGGGCGCGCAGCAGCAGGCCCCGGCCGTCCCCGGCGTGCCGAGGGAGTTGCAGGCGCCGGCGCAGGAATTGCTGCGCGGCCTGTTCGGCCGGGGCAGGTAGCGGCGCGGCGGCCCATGCCCCACATTAGGGGAATGAAGCGCTTCTGGGAGAGTGCCGCCGTCTCCGAACAGCCCGGCGGCTTCGGCGTGTCGCTGGATGGCCGGCCGGTGCGCCTGCCCGGCGGCTCGCCTCTGCTGGTGCCGGCGGCGGCGCTGGCCGAGGCGATCGCCGAGGAATGGAACGCCGCGGGTGGCGGCAAGGGCGGCGAGATGACGCCCGAAGACGTGCCGCTGACCCGGCTCGCCGGCACCGCACAGGAGCGGATCGCCCCCGATCCGGCGCCGGTGGCGACGGCCCTGGCGAAATACGCCGAGACAGACCTGCTCTGCTACCGCGCCGAGGATCCGCGCCTGGCGAAATTGCAGGCGGAATCCTGGCAGCCACTGCTCGACTGGGCGGCGCTGCAGCATGACGCGCCGCTGCGCGTGACCGCCGGGCTGATGCCGGTGGCGCAGGAGCCGCAGGCCCTGGCGGCGCTGCGCCATGCGGTGGCCATGCTCTCGCCCATCGAGCTTGCCGCGCTCGGCGTGCTGGTGCCGGCGCTGGGCAGCCTGGTCCTGGGCCTCGCCGTGGTGCAGGGACGGATCGCGGCGGAGGAGGCGCATCGCCTCGCCTTCCTGGACGAGACCTTCCAGGAGCAGCTCTGGGGTACCGATGCCGAGGCCGCGGCCCGGCGCGAGCGCATCGCGCGGGAGGTAGCGCAAGCGGCCCGAATGGTGGCACTCTCCCGCGCATGAAGGCGCGTCATCTCCTGATCGAAGGCCGGGTTCAGGGTGTCGGCTACCGCGACTGGCTGGTGCGGGAGGCGACGCGGCTCGGCGTCTGCGGTTGGGTCCGCAACCGCGAGGACGGCCGGGTGGAGGCCGTCGTGGCGGGCGACGAGCCCACCTTGCAGACCCTGCTCACCGCCTGCCGCCGCGGGCCGCGGCTGGCGCGGGTGGACCATATCCAGGAAAGCTTCGCCGAGATGCCGGAATGGCGGGAATTCCGGCGGCTGCCGAGCATCAGGTAGCACCAGCCGCGCCTGCCCCGGCCGGATTTCCCGTGGCCGCCAGATCGCGGCCTCGTGTCCCGCTCCCTCCTCTGCCCGTGAACTATTTCCGCTTAGTATACGTTATGCGGATCGGGTGCGGAGCCAGATCGATTCGATTCCGACACCGACCCGGATCGTCGTGCTGAAGGAGGATGGCAGTGGCAGATGTCGTGGACTGGGATGCGCTCGCTGCGCAGGTAATGGCGAACCATGCCGCCACCGGACAGTGGTATGTGGGCGAGCCGGTCACGCCAACCGATCCCACCGCGCCCCCGCCTTCCCCCGCCCCGGAGCAGCCGGTGGACTGGGATGCGCTGGCCGCGCAGGTGCTGGCGAATTACGAGGCGACCGGCCAGTGGGGCACCTGGGGCACGGGCGAGCCGACCACCCCGCCGCCGCCTGCGCCGCCCGTTGACAACGCCAGCTACACGGTCGTCCTGAACGACGACTTCAGCAACGGCTATCTCAAGGAGCACTGGGGCGATCCCTTCCCTCTGCCATGGCCCCCCGGCCCCTCTGCGAACGGTGCGTATATCTGGGACCCCAATGACGTGCAGGTGCGCGACGGCGAGCTGCAGGTGACGATGACGCGTCACGAGGACGGCCATTGGAGCACCACCGGTTTCAATTCCTTCAGGGCCGGCGTCGCCATCACCTATGGCAAGGTCGAATTCGACGCCAAGGTGGAGCACGGGCAGGGCACCGCGGGCGGCATCCTGATGTGGCCGGCCGACGACACCTATCCGCCCGAGATCGACATCCTGGAGACGCCGAAAAACCAGGCGATGTTCAACATCCACTGGGCCGAGGGCAGCGGCAGCAACCACGCGCCCATCACCACTTCCGAGTTCGATCCCAGCGAGTGGCACCACTACACCATGACCTGGCTCCCCGACCGCGTGACGATCGAGGTCGACGGCAAGGTCTATGCCGAGTGGACCGAGCATATCCCGAGCGTCCCGATGGGCTTCGGCGCCCTGGGCTTCGTCGGGAGCGCGTGGGACGGCTGGATGGGCGGGGCGCCGGATCACACCACCCCGCCGCTGGTCACGCTCCATCTGGACAATGTCGTCATGTCGCAGTGGGACGGCATCGCCTGAGGGGGAGGGGCGCGCTGCCCGGCAGCGTGCCTCGCGGGGCCGCGCGGCCTGCCCGCAGGCTAGGGCGCCTCCGCCACCTGCACCGGTGCCGGCTCCGTCGGGCCGAGGCGCACGGCGATCCGCTCGCGCGCCTGCTGCACCGGCAGCGGCTTGCCATCAGGGCCCTTGAAGATCTCCGGATTGGCGCGCAGCACCGCGGCCGGCAGCACCTCCGCGACGCTGGTCTTCGGCCGCTGCCGCGCCGCCTTGGCCAGATCGGCTGCGGCCGAGACGCCCAGGAGATGGACGGCATAGATATCGGCCGGCTTGGCCGGGTGCTCGCCGGTCAGGCGGCGGAACCGCTCCGCATCCTCCTGCGCCAGCGCCGCCGCGACGCGGGCAGCGATCCGGGCATTGTGCCGCAGCGCGAGCGCCGCGCGCTCCGCCGCCGCCTGTTGCCGCCGCAGCGCGGCAAGCTGTCTGCGCCGCTCCCGTGGCGGCATCCGGCTGCGGGATAGGCTCCGTTCCTGCGCCGCCAACTCCTCCAGCCGCCGCATATGCAGCGCCAGCTCGGGGATGCGCGGGGCGAAGCGCGGCACGGCGCGCAGCCATGTCCTGGCGCTGAATTGCAGCGGGCCGGCGGCGGAGGAACGGGGGTTCCGCACATGCTCGCGCAGGCTGCTCTCCGCCATGGCGATGGCGTGCAGGATCGCCGGATCGAAGCCGGCGGCGCGGGCGGCATCGCGCACCTCCGCCGCGACCCGCTCGCGGCGCGCCGCGGCGGATTCCGGCGCCGTGGCGGGTGGTGCCGGCCGGGCCTGCCGGGTCTTCGCCGGCGAGGGGTGGTCCGGCTGTGCGAGCGCATCCATCGCCACCGCCTGGCCCAACAGAAGGATCGCCGCTGCCGTTCCGCACCAGACCTGCATGGGGCGGACAGCGCGCTGACACCGCTGGCGTTGCGGGCCGCGGATCTGCCGGTTGCGTGAGCGGAATCGGCCACTGGCCTGGCTTTTCCCGCGCAGGGCGACACGGCCCTTGCTTTCGCAGCCGCGAAGGCGCATCTACCGGGCGCCGGCGAATCATCCCGGCGGTGCCCCGGCCGCGTGAGCGGTCCCCCGGATGCGATGGCCCTGCCGGCCAGCCCGGGGCGAGCCGAACTGCCGGGCACGCGAAGCTTCCTTCCGGACCGACCCAGCCACGCGGGGTCTCCACCTGAAACCCGCGGCGGATCGCGCGTGCCTGCGTGAGGTGCGCCGCGCGATTGGGATTTTATGTTTCCGTGACTTCCTTTTCCGAACTCGGCCTCGCCGCGCCCCTGATGCGCGCGCTGGAGGAGGCCGGCTATGAGACCCCGACGCCGATCCAGGCGCAGTCCATCCCGACCGTGCTTGCCGGACGCGACCTGCTGGGCATCGCCCAGACCGGCACGGGCAAGACCGCGGCCTTCGCCCTGCCCATCCTGCACCGCCTCTCGCAGAAGGGCGGCCGCCCGCCGCGCGGCGGCTGCCGCGCCCTGGTGCTGAGCCCGACGCGGGAACTCTCGGCACAGATCGCGGAGAGCTTCCGCACCTATGGCAAGCATCTCGGCCTCTCGGTCGGGGTGGTGTTCGGCGGCGTGCCGCATGGGCCGCAGCGGCGCCTGCTCTCGGGAGGCGTGGACATCCTGGTGGCGACGCCGGGCCGTCTGCAGGACCACCTGGATGGCGGTACCGCCCGTCTCGACCGGGTGGAGGTGCTGGTGCTGGATGAGGCCGACCAGATGCTGGACAAGGGCTTCCTGCCCGCGATCCGCCGGCTGGTCCGGGCGCTGCCCGCACAGCGCCAGACGCTGTTCTTCAGCGCCACCATGCCGGCCGAAATCGGCAAGCTGGCCGCCGAATTGCTGAATGACCCGGCACGGGTCGAGGTGGCCCCGGTCGCCACCACGGCGGAGCGGGTAGCGCAGCGCGTCATCCATGTGGAGGGCGCGCGCAAGCGTGGGCTGCTCGCCTCCCTGCTGCGCGCCGAGGGCGTCGGCCGCACCCTGGTCTTCGCCCGTACCAAGCACGGCGCCGACCGGGTGGTGAAGCAGCTTGCGCAGGACGGGCTGACCGCCAACGCCATCCACGGCAACAAGAGCCAGGGCCAGCGCGAGCGCGCCCTGCTGGAATTCCGCACCGGCGAGGCGCCGATCCTGGTCGCCACCGACATCGCAGCGCGCGGCATTGATGTGGATGGCGTGACCCATGTGGTGCAGTACGACCTGCCCGACGTGCCGGAAACCTATGTCCACCGCATCGGCCGCACCGCCCGCGCCGGCGCCTCGGGCGAGGCCATCGCCCTCTGCGCGCCGGAGGAAGTGGAGAAGCTCTGGGCGGTGGAGAAGCTCATCCGCCAGTCCGTCCCGGCCGAGGACCTGCGGCTGGACAAGTCGGCGCCGCTGACCAAGCCGCAGCGTGGCGGGCAGGGCCGTAAGGATGGCCGCCAGCCGCAGCGCGGCGGCGGGCAGGGGCGGGGCCGCGGGCCGCAGGGCGGGCAGCATGGCGCGCCGCGGCAGGGTCAGCCCGGCCGGCCGCAGCAGCCTTCGGCACAGGGCCGCCCCCCGGCGGGCGCGGAGGCGACGCGCCGTCGGCTTGCCGTCGTGGCCGAAAGCCCGCGCCGCGACCGCGATGCCTGGCGCAACGCCGATTTCCGCGACGGCACGCCGGAGCCGCAGCGGGGCGGCAGCGCCCGGCGGGCGGCGCGCTAGCCTGCGATCGTCCTTGGGGCCGAGGCACTGCCCCGGCCCCGAGACGTGGACCGCTGGCCCGATGAACCTGATCCAGGCCTGGAGCGCCGGGCCGCGACCGGCGGTGCCCTGCCGCGTTCCGTTCTCTGACGGAGAGGGGGCACGGATGCGCAGGACGCTGCTGGACAGGACGGATGGGGAGCGGATCACGATCCGCTCCGACGATCACGGGACCATGGTGCTGGATGCCGCCGGCCAGGTGCTGGAGCAGCACGGCACCGACCGGCATGAGGAGGCGCTGGACCGCTACCGGAAGGACGGATGGCGGATCGCCGATGACGGCGCCGTGCGCCCGGCCAGTGCCGGCAGGCACCAGCCGGCGGGCATGCTCGGCGATGCCGGCGAGAGTGGCCCCGCGGCGACCTTCAGCGATGGCGAGGATGGCTGAGCGCCCCTGCGGCCTCGGCCTGCAGGAGGCCCGCTGGCCGAAGGAGGTTGACACAACGGCCGGCTCCGTCATCGTGCAGGCCATGTCTCCCCGCAAGATCGCGAAATGACGAGTTTCCCCAGCGCGCCCGGGACAGAGGCAATCCTCGCCGGCCGGGTGGCGCTGGGGCCCCGCCGCAACCTTGGCGTGATAGTCGTCGCCGCGTTGCACGACAGGCGGGATCCAGGGGAGAGCAGGGCCCGCAGAGGCGGGCCATGCTGAAGAACAAGCGACGTCTCTCTTCGCATGCCACCGATGCCGCCTTCCGGCCGGGGGCGATGCGGTACCGGCAGGGGTTGGCCGCGGAGCGGATCGCTTCCGCCCCGATCACGGAGGAACTGGCGCGCCGGCCTGCACGGGAGCCGGACTATCGGGCGGAGAACCGCGCCCTCGGGATACTCGCGCACGAGATGGCGGCCGGGCCAAGCGGCGTCCTGCAATGGCTGGCGGAATTGGTGGCCGAGCTGTGCCGCGCGGATTCCGCGGGCGTCTGCCTCCTTGAGCCGGGCGGCGCCTCCTGCCGCCTGCAAGCGGTCGCGGGGCCACTGGCCGACCGGCCAGGCTGGATCATCCCATGGGTGGCCAGCCCCTGCGGCAATGCCGGCAAGGGGGATTCCGTCCAACTCCTCCGCCCGGAACATGGCCTTGCCATCTCCGGGGATACCGGGCCACCGGTCTTCGAGGCTCTGCTGGTACCGCTCCAGGCGAATGGTCGGGCTATCGGGACGGTCTGGGCCGCTATCCACGACCCGGACCGCCGCTTCGATGCCGAGGATGCCCGGCTGCTGACCTCCCTGGCGAGCTTCGCCTCCGCGGCCCGGCAGATGGCCGCAGCACTGGACCAGGCGGAGGCCACGCGCACGGAACTGGAGCGGCAGGTCCGGGAAAGGGCGCAGGCTGAGGCCAAGCTGCAGGCCGCGCATCAGCGCAACACGGAGATACTGGAGAGCCTGGCCGACGCCTTCTACGCTGTGGATCGGAACTGGCGCTTCACCTATGCCAACCGCAAGGCGGAGGAGCGCTGGGGCTGCAGCCGCGAAGACCTTCTCGGCCGGGTGGTGTGGGAGGTCTTCCCGCAGATGGCCGGCGGCGGGCCGGAACGGGCGCTCCGCCGCGCCATGTGCGAGAGGCGGCCGATCCATGTGGAGACGGTGTCGCGCATCCTTGGCCATTGGGTCGAGATGCACATCCATCCGACGGCGAATGGCGGTCTCTCCGTCTGCCTGCGCGATATCCGCGAGCGCAAGCAGGCGGAGGAGAAGCAGGCATTGCTGGCGCGCGAGGTGGACCACCGCGCCAAGAACGCCCTCGCCGTCGTGCAGGCCGCGATCCGCCTGACCCGGGCGGAGGATGTGCCGGGCTATGTGCGCGCCCTGGAAGGGCGCATCGCGGCGCTGGCGCGGGCGCAGACCCTGCTGGCGCAGGACCGCTGGGCCGGTGCCGACCTGCGGGAGATCCTTCGGGGCGAACTGGCACCCTTCCTCGGCGGCGGGAGGCAGCGCGTGGCACTCATCGGGCCGCCCATGGTGCTGCCGCCCGGCGCGGCGCAGCCGCTGGCCATGACGGTGCATGAACTGGCGACCAATGCGGTGAAGCACGGCGCCCTCTCGGCGGAGGGCGGGCGGCTGACCGTCTCCTGGTTCCAGGAGGGGCAGGGGGCGGAACGATCCCTCAAGCTTCGCTGGACCGAAACCGGCGGGCCACCGGTCCGGGGGGAGCCGGCGCGGCGTGGCTTCGGCTCCCGCATGCTGGACGCCACGATCCGGCGCCAGCTTGGCGGCATGGTCAGGTTAGCCTGGGAGGCGGAGGGGCTGGCCTGCGAGATCGAGCTGCCACTTGCCCGCGTGCCCGGTGCTGCCGCTGCGGGTGGCGGGCCGGGTACCATGGGAGACGAAGCTCCGCCGGCTCTGCCACAACCCTCGAAGGGGATGGGTGGAGCAGACGGCCCGAGCCGGGAAGAGGCCTGACGCCATCCATCCCGCCGCATGGCCGTTCCGGGCTGCTGCGCGCGACCGGGCCGCCCCGGAGAGGGATTTGTTTCCGCAACGAACGCCCGGAGCAAACACGGTTGCAGGAACACGCCCATGCGGCGAGTACATGCAACCATTCGCCCCATTCGGCATTCACCTTGTGCAACCAGAATGAGGATGGGGAAAGCTGACCTCCATAGGCGATTTCGCAACAATCCTTGGGGGCGCGCTGACGGGGAGGTGGGGCGCCGACTGGCTCGCCGCGCTGCGCGGAGCGGAGCCTACCGAGGGCAACGACATCCTGGCGGGGAGCCGGGGGCCTGACCGGATCGCCGGGGAGGGCGGCAATGACCTCATCCTGGGCCTTGGCGGAGATGACAGTCTCTATGGCGATGCCGCAGCCGAGGACTGGGAGCCCCCATGGCTCGGTGAGGTGCCGGCCCCCGGCGGCCACGACCTGATCCTCGGCGGGGAAGGCACGGACAGCATCTGGGGCGGGATGGGTTCCGACCTCATCCTGGGCGGAAGCGGCGATGACCAGGTTTTCGGCGGCGTCGATATCAGGATGAGGGGCCTGGGAAGGACCGACACCCATGATGCGGCCGACCTGCTGCTCGGCGGCGCGGGCAATGACACCATCGCGGCCGGGGGCGGCGACGACACGCTTCTCGGCGGTGCCGGGAATGACGTCCTGAAGGGCAACCAGGGCGTGGACCTCCTCGTGGGAGGCGCCGGTGACGACATCTTCGTCTTCGGCACGCCACAGGACTACTACAAGCCGATCCTCGGCACCGAGATCGACACGGGGGTCGGCGAGGGCAACCGCGACACCATCACCGACTTCACCCAGGGCGAGGACATCATCAACATCGCCCGGATCACCTATCTGAACGCGCGCGCAGGGCATCCCTACCAGTTCATCGGCACCGAGGAGTTCAGCGGCGGACCGGGCGGCTTCATCCGCTACGAGGTGCAGGGCGGCCGCACCATCGTGCAGATCGACACGGCGCCCCCATCTGGCGATGTCCCTTCGGATGGCGTGGCGGATGCGGAGATCGAGCTGGTCGGCCTCCATACCCTGACCGCGGCCGATTTCGAGCAGGACAACATTTTCGTCTAGCGCCGCGGATCCAGGCGCGGAGGAGAGGCAATCGCGGCCCTGGCCTGTGATGGGCCAGGGCTTCACGTCCTGCGTTCTGCCCGGGACTGTCGCAGGCTACCCGAACACCTCGCCCCAGGCTGCCATCAGCGCCGAATCCGCCTCCTCCATGGTGGCGGGGATGCCGAGGCGGTGCAGGCTGGTGACGCCGTGCTGGCGGATGCCGCAAGGGACGATGCCGCCGAAATGGCTCAGCTCCGGGTCAACGTTCAGCGCGATGCCGTGCCAGGTGACCCAGCGCGTCACCCGCACTCCGATGGCGGCGATCTTGTCCTCCGTGCCGCGCGCCGGGTCGGCCACCCAGATGCCGACCCGGCCCTCCCGCCGCTCCCCCTTCACGTTGAAGCGGTCCAGGGCGCGGATCACCCATTCCTCCAGGGCATGGACATAGGCGCGCACGTCGCGGCCGCGGCGGGTCAGATCCAGCATCACATAGGCGGTGCGCTGGCCGGGGCCATGATAGGTCCATTGCCCGCCCCGCCCGGCCCGGAAGACCGGGAAGCGGGGGTCTAGCAGCCCCTCCGGCGTGGCGGAGGTGCCAGCGGTATAGGTGGGGGGATGCTCCACCAGCCAGACCAGT
>CALGVL010000228.1 GCA_937930165.1 uncultured Acetobacteraceae bacterium | reverse complement strand
CAACCCGTTGGGCGCGGCCGGCGAAGCCGGCCACGCCCGTCCTACAACCCATGACCCGGCCAGACCCGCCGGCGATGTCGGCGAGCCACCCCGAATCGCTGAATGTGCAACGGGCCGGGGGCAAGCCCCGCGCCCGAGCATGGGATGGCATGGCGCCATGCCTCAGTCCACCCGTGCACCGGAGGCCTGCACTACCGGAGCCCAGCGTGCAACCTCTGTCGCGACGAAATCCGCGAAGGCCTCCGGGCTGAGCTCACCGACTGTGCCGCCGATCCCGGCGAAGCGTGCCCGCATGGCGGGGGCGGAGAGCAGCTCCCGGACCTCCCGGTTCAGCCGCGCGACGATGGCGGGCGGCGTCCCCGCCGGGGCGGAGAGGCCGAACCAGGAGGAGCTGACCAGATCCACCCCCTGCTCGCGGAAGGTCGGCACCTCGGGGAAGGCGGGATGGCGCTCCTCGGAGGACATGGCGATGGCCCGGACCGCGCCGCCCTGGATATGGGCGGCGGCGGAGGGCAGGCTGTCCGACATCATCGGCACCACCCCGGCGATCACATCCGTCATCGCCGGGCCGGCGCCGCGATAGGGCACATGGTTCACCGGCGCGCCCGTCACCCGTGCGAACTGCACGATCAGCAGGTGATTGGAGGAGCCGGAGCCGGAGGACGCGATGTCCAGGCCACGCGCCCCTTCCCGCGCCAGCCGGACCACATCCGCCAGGCTCCGTCCGGGGAAGGCCGGATTGGCGACGAAGACCGAGGGATTGCGGGTGATCAGCGCGATATGCGCGAAGTCGCGCACCGGATCGTAGCGCAGGTTCCGGTAGAGCGAGGGGGCGATGGCATGGCTGGCGATATTGCTCAGCACCAGCGTGTAGCCATCCGGGGCGGCTGCCGCCACCTGCTGGCTGCCCAGGGTGGCGCCGGCGCCAGGGCGGTTCTCGATGATCAGGGGCTGACCCAGCCGCTCCTGCAGCCCCTGCGCGACCAGGCGCGCAACCAGATCCGTGGTGCCGCCGGGCGCGAAGGGCACCACGAGGCGGATCGGTTGTGAAGGCCATGCGCCAGATCCCTGGGCGCACGCAAGATCAGGCAGCACCGCAGCGGCGGCGCCTGCGAGCATAGCGCGGCGCGAAATGGTCCCGGGCATGTTCCTCCCCATTCGTGGCATGCGTATGGCACGGCAGAGACATGCCGGGCAAGCAGGAGTCTTTCCGGGCGGCGCTTGCCAGCCTGCCGGCTTGCCGCAATCCTCGCGATCCCAGGACCGGAGCAGGACCGCCGATGCCGAGCAACAGGGGCGACCGCCTCGCCAATGATCCCGAGACCCGCATCCGCGAGGCCGCGGCAGCGATCGAGCCGCGGCTGGTCGAGATCCGGCGCGACATCCACGCGCATCCCGAACTTGCTTTCGAGGAGGTGCGCACTGCGGGCATCGTCGCCGCCGAACTCGCAAGGCTGGGCATCCCGCACCGCACCGGGGTCGGCAAGACCGGCGTGCTCGGCACCATCGAGGGCGGGCGGCCCGGCCCGACCCTGGCCATCCGCGCCGACATGGATGCCCTGCCGATCCATGAGCAGACCGGCCTGCCCTTCGCCAGCACCATCGAAGGCAAGATGCATGCCTGCGGCCATGACATCCACACCGCGACCCTCCTCGGCGTGGCGGAGGTGCTGAAGGGGCTGGCGCCGCAGCTCGCCGGCCGCGTGGTTCTGGTCTTCCAGCCGGCCGAGGAGGCACTGGGCGGCGCCGCCGCCATGATCGCCGATGGCGCGGCGGAGGGCGTCGACATGGCGCTCGGCTTCCACAACATGCCCGACATGCCGGTCGGCCGGTTCGGCTATTGCCGCGGCTCGACCCTCGCCGCCGCCGATCGCTTCGACCTGGTGGTGCATGGCCGCTCCGGCCATGCCGCACATCCGGACGACGCGATCGACCCCATCGTCGCCGCCGCCGCCTTCGTCTCCCAGGCGCAGACGGTGGTGAGCCGGGAGATCGATCCGGTGCAGCCGGCGGTCGTCACCATCGGCATGTTCCATGGCGGCAGCGCGCCCAACATCATCCCGGAGAGCGTGGAGCTGCGCGGCACGGTCCGCACCCTGCACCACGAGGCGCGCGACACGGCGGAGGCGGCGCTGCGCCGCCTCGCCGCGGGGCTGGAGGCGATGCACCGGGTGCGCTGCGATCTCAGCTACCGCCGCGGCGTGCCGCCACTGGTGAACAGCGACCGCGTGCTCGATCCCGCCATCGCCTCGGTGCGCGCCCAGTTCGGCGATGTGGTGGATGAGGGCAAGCCCAGCATGGGCGCGGAGGACTTTTCCGAGTTCGCGGAGCGCGTGCCGGCCTTCCAGCTGCGCATCGGCAGCGGCGCGCCGGGGCGCAACGACCATCTGCACAATGCCGGCTACCAGCCGGATGAACGCTGCATCGGCCTTGGCGTGCAGGCGCTGTCCCGCATTGCGCTGGACATCCTGTCGTGACATATCGCGTCGCCGAACTGACGGCGCCGGAGGTGGCGGAGCGTCTCGCCGCCGGGGCCTGTGCGCTGCTGCCCATGGGCAGCCTGGAGACGCACGGGCCGCAGGCGCCGATGGGCGACTTCCTGCTGGCCGAGGCGATCTGCGACCGCATCGCCGCGGCTGCCGCCGCGCGTGGCGCGGATGCGCTGGTGCTGCCCGCCATTCCCTTCGGCGGCGAGGATTTCTTTTCATTCGTTCCTGGCGGAATCGTGCTGTCACCGGGCCTGTTGCAGGCCATGGTGGAGGAGGTCTGCGGCAATCTTCTGCGCACCGGCACGCGGCGGATCATGGTGGTGAACGGCCATGGCGGCTCCATCGCCCCGGTCGAAGCCGCCACCCGCGCGCTGCGCCGCAGGCATGACCTGCGCATCCCGGTGCTGCATCTCTGGCGCGTCGCCGGGGCGGTGCACACGGAGCTTGGCGGCAGCCCGGAGAGCCTCGGCCATGGCGGCGATCCCGTCTGGTCCGTGGCGCTGCATCTCCGCCCCGATCTCTGCCGGCCGGAGCGGGCGCGGGCGCGGGCGCGGGCGCCGGAGATCCTCGGCCTGCCCGTCGCCGGATTCGGCGTGGTGCGCTGCGGCGGGGTGGAATTCTCGGTGCCGACGGAGGTGGAGGAGGTCGCCCCCGGCGGCGTCGCCTGCGCCGATTCCCGGCTCGGCAATGCGGAGCACGGCGCCCGCATCACTGCCCGGCTGGTCGAGGCGGGTGCGGCGATGGTCGCCCAATTGAAGGGACAGGTTCCGGCATGAGGATCTGCATCTACGGCGCAGGCGCGATCGGCGGGCATCTGGCCGGGCGCCTTGCCAAGGGCGGGGCCGAGGTTTCGGTGGTGGCGCGCGGCGCGCAGCTTACGGCGATCCGGGAGAAGGGGCTGACGGTCCGGGCCGCGGATGGAGAGATGCATGCCCGTCCCCGCGCTTCCGACAACCCCGCCGATCTCGGGGTGCAGGATGCGGTGGTGGTCTGCACCAAGGTCCCGGCGCTACCCTCCGTCGCGGCCGGCATCGCGCCGCTGCTGGGGCCGGACACGCCAGTGGCCTTCGTCACCAACGGCATCCCCTGGTGGTATTTCGACCGCCATGGCGGACCTGATGAGGGCAAGCGCATCCCGGAGGTCGATCCGGGCGATGTAGTGCGCAACTCGGTGGGGGTGGAGCGCAGCCTGGGCGGCGTCATCTACTCTGCCTGCTCGGTCGTCGAGCCGGGGGTGATCCAGGTGTCCAGCCGCACCAGCAAGCTGCTTCTGGGCGAGCTGGATGGCAGCCGCAGCCCGCGTGCGGTGGCGCTGGCCGCCGCCTTCAAGGCCGGCGGCCTGCCTTGCAGCGTCAGCCCTGACATCCGCACCGAGGTCTGGGGCAAGCTGCTCAACAACCTGGCGAATGGCCCGATCTGCCTGCTGACCCGCCGGACCATCCGCGACAGCTTCCGCGATCCGGTGGTGCGCGACGCGGCGCGGCAGGTGGTGGAGGAGGGGCTGGCCATCGCCGCCGCCATGGGCCGTCCGGTGCCGACGACGGCGGAGGAGCGGATCAGCCTTTCCGTGGACATCCCGCACAAGCCCTCCATTCTCCAGGATCTGGAGATGGGGCGGCCGATGGAGATCGATGCGCTCTTCACCGTCCCGCTGCGCCTGGCGCGGGAGCGGGGCGTGCCGACGCCAATGCTGTCGCTGACCGTCGCCATGGCCATACAGGCCGCCGAGGCTGCCGGCCTGTACCGGCGCGCCTGACATCCGATGCCGGCGGCCGGCCGGCGCCCGTGCGAGGGGAGGGGTCTATGGAACCGCTGATCGACCATGTCGTCGTCGATGTCCGCGACCGCATTGAGGAGGGCGCCCGGCGCTTCGGTGCCCTCGGTTTCCAACTGACGCCGATGGGCAGGCACAGCCTTGGCTCGGCCAATCACCTGGCCGTCTTCGGGCGGGACTATCTGGAACTGCTCGGCACGGATGTGCCGGGTGGGGCGCTGCGGCCGGATCTCGATCCCTTCCCCATCGGGCTGAACGGCCTGGTCTTCCTGGGCAGGGAGTCGGAGACGCTGCAGGCGGCACAGCAGGCGCGTGGCGTGCCGGTGCAGCCGGTGCTTGCCTTCCACCGCCCGGTGGACCTGCCGGATGGAAGCCATGCGGATGCGCGCTTCAAGGTCGTCCGTCTCGACCGCTGCGCTGCCTTCGACGGGCGGGTCTATTGGTGCGAGCATCTGACGCCGCAGCATGTCTGGCGCTCTGAATGGCAGGACCATCCGAATGGCGCGATCGCAGTCGCGCGCGTCCTGGTTTCCGTCCGCGATCCGGAGCGTCAGGCGGCGCTTTTCGCCAGGATGTTCGGGGCAGAGGCCGTCACCGCCGGGCCGGGCGGCCGCCGCATCCTGAAGGCCGGGGAGGCGGTGGTGGAATTCGCCCCGCATGACGTCGTGGCTGCCGAACTGGGCACCGCGGCGCCCGAACCGGCCGGACGGGGCGATCACATGGCGGCATTGAGCCTCCGGGTCCGCGATCTCAAGCGCACGGAGGCGGTGCTGCGCGCCAGTGACATCCCGGGCATCGAGAAGACCCCGGCGGGTCTCCGTGTTCCTGCTGCCGCCGCGATGAACACCTGCATCGAATTCCTGGCGTGATATTGGTGCGCTGACCGCGTCCGGCGTCCCTCCGCCGGACCGGGCCTGCACCGGGAGTGCTCAGCCCCGCGGCAGCGCCGTCTGCCCCAGCACCCAGCCTTCCCAGCGCCGGATCCAGGGATCCTCCGGCACGAAATCCGGCCGCGCGCCGTCCAGCACGCCGATCAGGCCGAGCAGCCCGATGACCGAATCGAATCGGTCCTCCCCCGCCACGTCCCGGCCGAAACCCTGCTCCACCGCCGCCGCCAGGGCAGG
>CALGVL010000227.1 GCA_937930165.1 uncultured Acetobacteraceae bacterium | reverse complement strand
TGTGGCGGCGCGGCAGGCCGGGGGCAGCCCGCTCGACACGCCCTCCGGCCTCGGGCTGGATCCGACCCGGCCGAGGCTGCTGCTTGCCTGCCATGGCAGCCCGAGCCGGCCCGCCGGCCATGTGATCGAGATCGCCGCCACGGATGGCGATGACGGGGCCGGGACGGCCTCCGCGCGGCTGCTCTTCGCCGCCGGGGATCCGCTCCTGCAGGGGATGTATGGCAGCGCCGGCCTGCCGCCGGGCAGCGCCTGGCCGGAGAACCCGGATACCGTCGCAGTGGATGCGCGTGGCCGCGCCTGGATCGGCACCGACCGGGGCGGCCGGGTGGGGGCGCAGGCGGAGGGGCTCTATGCCTGCGACCTTGACGGGCCTGGCCGGGGCATACCCCTGCCGATCTATGGCGCGCCGCGCGCCGCCTCGGTCGGCGGCGCGGCGCTCACCCCGGATGGGGAGGCGATGTTCGTGGCCGTGCGCCATCCTGGCGCCGAGCCGGGTGCCAGCTTCGCGCGCCCGGCGACACGCTGGCCGGGCTTCCAGCCAGGCGTGCCGCCGCGCAGCACGCTGATCGGCTTGGTGCGCGTGGCCGGCGGGCCGGTCGGGGGCTGAGGGCCGCGGCCCGGCGCGCCGGCAGGGCGCCTCCCGTCAGTGCGGCCGGAGCACGGCGCGGATCGCGCTGCACACCGCGGCGCAGGCGCGGCGTGGCCGGCCGTGCAGCAGTTCCTCCCGCGCCAGCCGGATCCCGGCCAGCGCCGCCTCCAGCTCCGGCTTCGGGCCATCATGGGTGATGGCGCGTTCCAGCCGCGTCTCGGCAAGGTCGAGATTGATCGCGGCGGCGCGCGTATGGTCGTCCCGCAGGTCGTGGTCGGCGCCGCGGAGCAGATCCAGCAGCTCTCGGGCCTCCTCGCCACCGGGCTCCAGCGGCAGCAGGTGATCGACCCGCGGCGGATCCTGGTCATGCCCCGGTCCGTAGATCATGTGCGGAGTGAGGCAGGCGGTGAACAGGTCGAGATAGGGATGTTGCGTGCCAAGCGGCTTCGGCATGGTGCGCTCCGCCTTCCTGAGAAATGGAGCCACGGCCGGACGTGGCCGTCAGGCGTGAATTTGGCATCATCGCCGGACGCTTCCCATGAAGCGCGAGCCATGTCGCGGCCTCGTGATGTCGGGTGGGGACTTCAGCGCAGCGCGAAGCGGACGGGCACGGTCAGCTCGATCGCCGGCTCGCCCGGCTGAAGCTCGGGGGGCGGGGCAGGCAGGGGGGAGGCACGCTGGATCATGGCCAGCACCGCCTCATCCAGCGCCGGGTCGCCGGCGCTGCGCTCGATGCGATAGGCCGTGACGGTGCCGTCCCGGCGCATCCGGAAGCGCAGCAGCGCGACACCTTGGGCGCGGCGCCAGCGGGCCTGCTCCGGATAGTGCTTCTGCCGCTCCAGCGCACCGAGGAGCCTGGCGATATAGCTGGCCGAGGGCACGGGGGCTGCGGCAGGTGCCGGGGCCGGGGCCGGGGCCGGGGCGGCCGACGGGGCCGCCGGCGTCGGTGCGGCCGGGTGCGGTTCCGCAGCCTGCGGTGCCGGAGCGGCTGTACGGGGCGGCACGGGGCGATGCCGCGGCGGCGCTGGGCGAGGCGGCTCCCGCGGCCGGGGTGGCGGGGGCGGTGGCAGCTCGGCTACGACGTCCTCCTCCGGCGGCGGAGGCAGCTCGGTGGTCTCCGGGGGAGGCGGTTCCTCGACCGGCGGCTCGGGTGGCGGTGGCTCGGGCGGTAGCGGCTCCGGCGGCGGTGGTTCGTCCGGAAGCTCGGGTGCCGGTGGCTCTGGAGGCGGGGGTTCCGCGGCAGCAACCGCCTGCGGCGCAGACTCCGGCTCTGCCTCGGCTTCAGGCTGAGGCGCAGCGGTGGTTTCCTCGAGCGGCATCTCCAGCAGCATCACCGGCACCGCCTCCGGCGCCCGCTGCGGCAAGCCCAACAGCAGCGCCACCCCGGTGGCGACGTGCAGCCCGACCGAGCCGGCCCAGGCCAGGATACGCCCTTGCGACATGTTCGTGCCTCAGCGCGAGTCCTGCGTCGGTGCGGGCTGGGAAACCGGATCCTGCGATGAGGCAGGCTGGGACACCAGCGCGATGCGGGATATGCCGGAGCGCTGCACCAGGCCCATCACCCGCAGCACTTCGCCATACTCGATGCCGCGGTCACCGCGCAGATGCACCGCGCGCTCCGGATCCTCAGCGTGGAGCTCGGCCAGGCGCTGCTCCAGCGCCGCCTCCGGGATCTCGTCCTTCTGCAGGAAAAGCTTGCCTTCGCGGGTCACGGTCAGTTCCAGCGGCGGCTTCGGAGGCGAAAGGCGGGGCGCCGCGCTGCGCGGCAGGTCCACGGTCACGCCAGCACTCAGCATGGGTGCGGTGACCATGAAGATCACCAGCAACACCAGCATCACATCCACCAGCGGCGTGACGTTGATCTCCGAGACAGGGTGGGCGTCGGAATCCTCGTCCTCCGCACCCTGGCCGAGTGGGGTCATGGCCATGCCGGCTACTCCGCAGCGACCTTGTGGCTACCCAGCATGGCAGGGCGACGGGCCAGCCTGCCGGCGAGGCCTGCCACTGCCGCCATCGCCTCCTGCCGGGTGCGGGCCAGGCGGACCGAGCAGCGGTTGTAGGCAATGACCGCCGGAATGGCGGCAACCAGGCCGATGGCCGTGGCAAAGAGCGCCTCCGCGATGCCCGGCGCCACGGTGGCAAGGCTGGTGTCCTGCTGCGCGGCGATGCCGAAGAAGCTGTGCATGATGCCCCAGACCGTGCCGAACAGCCCGACGAAGGGGCTGACCGAGCCAATGGTGGCCAGAAGCGGCAGGCCCGGCTCCGCCCGGCGCAAGGTGGCCGAGAGCGCAGCACGCATCGCGCGCTCCAGCCGGTCACGGAACTCGCCCACGCTTTCCGCCGGGTCTCGGCCCTCGCGCCACTCCGCGAGGCCGGCGCGGAGCACGGCAGCGGCAAGCCCTTCGCCTTCCGGCGCCGTGCTGCTCCCCTCGGCGGCGAGCGTGGCGAGGGAGCGCGCCTCCCGCTTCAGGCGCCCCAGCACCATCGCCTTCTCGATGATGACGGCCCAGCAGGCGAGGGAGGCGAGGAGCAGCGACGCCATCACGCCCTTCACCACGGGATCCGCCTGCAGCACCAGGCCAAGCAGGGTGAAATCCGGCGGGGGGGAGGGATTCATGCGGGGCTCCTCGGGAAGTCGGTGGCCCGGTTGCGGGCGGGAAGGGGAAGACGGCACCGGACGAGCCAAGTGACGAGGCCGGTGGCAAAGAGCACGGCCAACGCCACACCCAGGGCCAGCCCGGCCGAGCCGTGCAGCGGCGGGAGCAGCCGCATGATCACCGGCCCACCCGGCAAGCCGGGAGGTGGCAGGGCGTGGCGGTGCCGCGGCGGAACGGCGGAGCAGCGGGGAAAGAGGCGCAAGGGAACACGCCGCCGTCCTACTGATATTGCGAATGACTCGCAAGTCAGGAAATGAGGCCAGCCTGATCGCCCAGCAAGCGAAGACTGCCGGTCCGGCCTCTCCTATCGCGCCTGTGAGTGGCCTCAGGTCATTGGAGCCGGATTGCGAAGGACTCGCGGTTGCGCGCGAGGCCGTCGGCCTTGGATGGGATGCCGGGGCGAGGACGCGCGCCGCTTCCGCCCTCCGGGTGCTGCAGCGGTGCTGGTGCTCGGGATAGGCTGCCGGCACATGCCGGCTCCGCTCCGGGGGGCGCTACCCCCGAGTCGCGGATCCAGGGCGTTTTGTGCTGACGGCGCGGCTCTGACCCGTGCAGCCTACCGGACCCGCCACTCCTCCACCCAGAGCGAGGTCGGGTTCAGGTGCCCGGTCGGCCGCACGCCCTCCAGCCAGCGGGGCCAGACATGCGCGTCGGAGCGGAACCAGAGCGGCAGGGCGGGCAATTCCTCGGCATAGATCGCCTGCAGCCGGGACCAGAGCTGGCGGCGCTTCTCGCGGTCCAGTTCCTGCGGCAGCGCCTCCAGCAGCGCGTCCATCTCTGCGCTGTGCCAGCCGCCGAAATTCTGGCCGGACCAGTTGCGTTCGGCCGTGGGGATCTCCTCGGAGTGCAGCGTGCTGCGCGGCACGCTCTCCGGCCCGCTGATCCAGGCGAAGAGGGCAAGGCCCTGGAAGCGGCGGCGCGACAGCGTCTCGGCGAAGAGGACGCGCGGCGGCTCGTTGCGGATGCGCGCCTCGATGCCGGCCTGGCGCCACATGCCTTGGAGGACCTGCTCCACCGCCTCCCGCGCCCGGTTGCCAGCGGTGGTCATCAGCTCGAAGGAGAGGCGCTCGCCGGCGGCGTTGCGGCGGATGCCGTCCGGGCCGGGGCGCCAACCGGCTTCCTCCAGCAGCGCCCTGGCGCGGGGCAGGTCGAAAGGCCATTGCCGCACGCCGGGATCGTGCATGGGGTCCAGTGGGTTGACGCTGCTGTCGGCGACCTTCTGCCGCCCCTCGAACAGCCGCGCCACGATCTGCGCCCGGTCGGTCGCCAGCAACAGCGCCTGCCGCACGCGGCGGTCGGCCAGGGCCGGGTTGTCGTGCTGCAGGTCCAGATGCTCGTAGATCAGGCCGGGCTTGTAGGTGACCTGGAAGCGGTTTCGCGTGCGGCGCTCCAGCGCCGCGGCCTGCTCCACTGGCAGGCCGAGTTCGCCCGCGATCATGTCCACCTGGCCGGCGAGCAGTTGCGCCTCCAGCGCGGCGGTGTTCTCCACGGTGCGGATCTGGATGCGGTGGAAGGTGGGGGCGGGGCCCTGCCAGGTGGGGTTGCGCTCCAGGCTCACGCCCGCGCCGGGCTGGACTGCGGTGATGCGGTAGGGGCCGTTCCACAGGCCGGGATTGGTGGTTTCGGTATCGTAGGCCGTGCGGTTGCGGTAGCCGCGCGGGTCCTCCTGCCAGCGGGGGCGTTCGATATGCGCGGGCAGGGGCTGGAAGTCGCCGGCGCTCGCATAGTCGAAGGTGACCTTGTCGTAGCGCAGCGTGACGGTGCGCGAATCCTCGATGATGAGCTGATAGGCGGAGCGGTAGAATTCGGCGGGGCCGAAGCCGGTCGCGGGATCGCGCCCGGCCTCCCAGGCGAAGCGGAGATCCTCGGCCGAGACGGGTGTGCCATCGCCCCAGCGCGCATCGGCGCGGAGGCGGTAGGTCACGCGGATGCCGGGCTTGCCCTCCGGCGTCGTCTCGCGCTGCGCCAGCCAGTTCTCCAGGCTCGGCAGCGTCTCGCAGAGCAGGCAGGTAAGCTGCCAGTCCGGGTCGTAGGCGGTGAGGGGCCGGCGGGCGAAGCCCAGCACATAGGCCTTCGCCGCCATGTTCTCGATATTCGGATGGAAGGTGGAGGGGAATTGGGTGATGCCGATGGTCAGGCTGTCGCGCGTCTGCGCGCAGGCAGGACTGGCCCAGGCCAGGAGGAGCGCGGCGAGCGGAGCGACAGCCTGACGCATCCCCGATCTCCCCCCTTATTCGGCTGCCTTCGCCTCTGCCGTGCTACCGATCCCGCCATGGGCCTTGGACCAGGCGACCGGGTCCTCCAGGAATTTCCGCACTTCCTTCAGGGCGCTTTCCTCGAAATAGGGGCGCTCGCGGCAGACCTCCAGCACGTCCCACCAGGTGCAGAGATGGTGCAGGGAGAGGCCCATCTGCTTCATCGTCTCGAAGCTGCCGGGGAAGACGCCGTAGTAGAAGACGACGAAGGTGTGGTCGCAGATCGCCCCGGCATCGCGCAGCGCCTGGGCGAAGCGGATCTTGCTGGCGCCGTCGGTGGTCAGGTCCTCGACCAGCAGGGTGTTCTTGCCCTCCGGCACCTCGCCCTCGATCTGGGCGTTGCGGCCGAAGCCCTTGGGCTTCTTCCGCACATAGGCCATTGGGGTCAGCATACGATCGGCGATCCAGGCGGCGAAGGGAATGCCTGCCGTTTCGCCGCCGGCTACCACGTCGATCGTCTCATAGCCGACATGCCGGCCGATCTTCTCCACGCCCAGGTCGCAGATGCGGTTGCGGGCGCGCGGGAAGTAGATGATCTTGCGGCAGTCTATGTAGACGGGGCTCTTCCAGCCGCTGGTGAAGGTGAAAGGCTCCTCCGGGCGGAAGTTCACCGCCTTGATCTCCAGCAGGATGCGCGCCGTCGTCAGCGCGGCGTCCCGATCCCAGTCCGAAGCATGATGGACCGCCATGGCAAACCCCCTGAGGCTTTCGCCTCCTCGTAACCGCGGCGCGGGGCCGCGTCCATGACGGAGAGAGAGCCGCCGGTCTGGGTGCTGGCCGACCCCCGCGCCGGCACGGCGGCGCAGGCGCTCGGGATCGCTGAGCGCCTGGGCGTGCCCTTCCGCACCGTGCCGCTGGAATGGGGGGCGCTGGGGTGGTTGCGCTGGCTCTGGCCAAGCCTGGGGGGGCTGACGCCGGCGGCGCGGGCCGCCTTCCGGCCGCCTTGGCCGCGCCTGGCGATCTCGGCCGGGCGCCGCTCAGCCCCGGTGGCGCTCTGGCTTGGGCGGCGGGGGGTGCGGACGGTCCATTGCATGCGTCCCAGCCTCGGAGACGGACGATTCGACCTGCTGGTGCTGGGGCGCCATGACGATCCGCCCGACCGTCCCAACATCCTGCCCATTCTGGGCGCGACCCATCGCCTTTCGCCCGCGCGCCTGGCCGCGGCGCGCGAGGAATGGAAGGTGCTGGCCGAATTGCCTGCGCCGCGGGTGGCGCTGCTGGTCGGCGGCAAGGTCCGGGCGGAGGGGATGGAGCCTGCCATCGCCGCCAGGTTCGGCCGGCGCTTGGCCGGCTTCGCCGGCAGCGTGCTGGCCACGACCAGCCGCCGCACCGGGGCGCCGGCGGCGGAGGCCCTGGCGCAATCCCTCCAGGCGGTGCCGCACCGGCTGTTCCGCTGGGGCGATGCCGGGCCCAACCCTTATCACGGCTTTCTCGCCTGGGCGGATGCGGTGGTCGTCACCGGCGATTCCGTCTCCATGCTGTCGGAGGCGCTGGCAACGCCGGGGCCGGTCTTCATCGCCGATCCGGGTGGCCTCGGACCGCGGCAGCGAGTCCTGCACGAGAGCCTCTACGCCGCTGGCCAGGCTCGGCCGCTGGACCGGGCGCCGGAGCCTTTCGCCCGCTCGCCGCTGGATGAGACCGGGCGTGTCGCGGCCGAGATCAGGGCGAGGGGGCTCCTTGCCTGTTCTTCGCAGGATCCGGCGGTCCGGGGCTGGGCAGAGGTATAGGCTGCAGGATGCGGCTGCGAGGGCTGGCTTCGGAACTGCCCTGCCCGGCATCCCGCATTCCATCCTTCGGTCCGGAATGGCGGCCTTGCCGGGGGCTTGCCCGGCAGCGCTGCCCCCGTCACCTTGCGCGCGCTTGCGCGGAGGAAGCCTGCCATGGCGCGGAAATACAGGATCGCGGTCATCCCCGGTGACGGGATTGGCAAGGAGACGGTGCCGGAGGGTCTGCGCGTGCTGGACGCCGCCGCCCGCCGCTTCGGCTTCGAACTCGAATTGCAGCATTACGACTGGTCTTGCGAAACCTACCAGAAGACCGGCCGCATGATGCCGGAGGACGGGCTGGACCGGCTGCGCGAGTCGGACAGCATCTTCCTCGGCGCCGTGGGCTGGCCGGGGGTGCCGGACCATGTCTCGCTCTGGGGCCTGCTGATCCCGATCCGCCGCGGCTTCGACCAGTATGTGAACCTGCGCCCCTGCCGCCTGCTGCCCGGCGTGCGCACGCCGCTGGCGGACCGCACTCCCGCGGATATCGACTTCTACGTGGTGCGGGAGAACACCGAGGGCGAATACTCCTCCGTCGGCGGCCGGATGTTCGAGGGGACGGAGCGCGAATTCGTCTCCCAGCAGAGCATCCTCACCCGCCACGGCACTGACCGCATCCTGCGCTATGCCTTCGAATTGGCGATGACCAGGAAGCGCAAGAAGGTGACCAGCGCCACCAAGTCCAACGGCATCACCTTCACCATGCCCTATTGGGACGAGCGCTTCGCCGCCATGGCGAAGAACTACCCGGAGGTGCAGACCGACCAGTACCACATCGACATCCTCTGCGCGCATTTCGTGCAGCATCCCGACTGGTTCGATGTGGTGGTCGGCTCCAACCTCTTCGGCGACATCCTGAGCGATCTCGGCCCGGCCGTGGCCGGCAGCATCGGCATCGCTGCCAGCGCCAACATCAACCCGGAGAAGACCGCGCCCTCGATGTTCGAACCGGTGCATGGCAGCGCGCCGGATATCGCGGGCAAGTGGATCTGCAACCCGATCGGGCAGATCTGGTCCGGCGCCATGATGCTGGAGCATCTCGGCGAGAAGCCGGCGGCGGATGCGATCCTGGCGGCCATTGAGGCGCTGCTTGGCCAGGGCGGCCCGCGCACCCGCGACATGGGCGGGCAGGCCGGGACGGTGGATGTCGGCAAGGCGCTGGCGGAGGCGGTGGCGCGCGGCTGAGGAACCACCCCGGGGCCCGGACAGGTTCGGCCGGAGATCGCGGGAGCCGAACCCGCCGGCCGGGCGAATGCCGCCTTCAGGCCGGAATTCCGCCGCAGACCTGGCCTGCAATGCGGTCGGCCCCGTGCCATGCCTCGACAAGCCCTGGCTTCCCCGGAACCATCCGTGCCCCTCAACCCGCGACCGCAGCCGCTTCCACCCATGCCGCAGGCCAACATGCCCATCGCCGCCGATGGCCGTGCCAGCACAATGGCGGCGAGGCGCGCCCTGCGCCTGTTCCTCCTCCTTGCGGCCTGCGCCCTCTCGGTCGCCTTCTTCTTCCGCTACCAGATCGGTAATGGCTTCACCCTGCTGCTCGGGGACCGGCATGATGCGGTGATCGAGATCTCGATCCTGGAGCACTGGTACAATGTGCTGCGCGGCATCGAGCCCTGGTCCCGCACCAGCTATTTCTTTCCGGTGCCGGACACGCTCGGCTACAATGACGGCTACCTGCTCTTCGGCCTGATCCATGCCGGTTTCCGCAGCCTCGGGGCGGATCCCTTCCTGGCCAGCGAGCTGGTGAACCTGACCACGCGGGTGATCGGCTTTCTTGCCATGTACGGCGCCTGCCGGCGCATCCTGCGCCTCGAATTCGGCTGGGCGTTGCTGGCGGCGGCGCTGTTCACCATCAGCAACAATCTCTTCATCCGGGGCAGCCACGCGCAGCTTTTCAGCGTCTCCTTCGTGCCGGTGCTGGCCCTTCTGCTGCATGGGACGGTGGTGGCGTTGCTGGCGGGCCGCCGCCTGGCGCTGCTGGGCTGGGGGGGCGGCTTGGTCCTGCTCTTCGCCGCCTGCCTGATGACCGGCTTCTATATGGCCTGGTACAGCGTCTATCTGGGCGGCGCGGTCCTGCTGGCCTGGCTGGCGGTGGCAGGCAGCCGCCAGCGGCGGGCGCTGTTCTCGGCCCTCCGCGCCCAGCTTCTGCCATTGACCGGGCTGCTGGCCCTGGCCGCGGTGGTGAACCTGCCCTTCCTGCTGCTCTATCTGCCCAAGGCGGCGGAGACGGGCATGCACCCCTGGTCCATGGCGGCGCAGCACAGCCCGGAATTGCTGGATCTGGTGCATGTGGGGAAGCAGAACCTGCTCTTCGGCCGGCTCTTCGACCTGCTGAACCAAACCCTCCGCCCCGGATTCCCGGACTGGAGCGAGCGCATGACAGGCCTGCCGCCGGTCCTGCTGCTGCTCTTCGGCGCCGCGCTGGCCTGGCTCTGGCGCGGCGCGGACCAGGCCGATCCGGCACGACTGGCGCTGCTGCGGGCGGTCGGACTCGGCACCCTGGTCACCTGGGCGCTGACCTTGCAGGTCGGCGGCGTGTCCGCCTGGTGGCTGGTCTACAACCTCGTCCCTGGCGCCAAGGCGGCGCGGGTGGTCGCGCGCTACCAGATTTTCATCACCATTCCGGTCATCGCCCTGGCGGTGGCCTGGCTGGCCGCGCAGGCACGACGCCTGCCCGGCGCCGTTCTTGGGCTGCTCTGCGCCCTGCTGCTGCTGGAGCAGGTGAATCTCTACGCACCGCTCTTCGTGGACCGGCCGCATGAGCTGGCCCGGCTGAATGCCGTGCCGCCGCCGCCGGCCTCCTGCCGCGCCTTCTACGTCTCCGCCGCCCGCACCGAGAGCCTGTTCGGGGAGGCAGTGGACGACCCCTACAACCACAATACGGAAGCGATGCTGGTCGCCGCGGTGCGGCACCTGCCGACGGTGAACGGCATCTCCACCTTCAACCCGCCGCACTGGCCCGCCAGCTATCCGGGGCAGCCGGACTACCTGCCTGGAATCCGCGCCTGGGCGGAGGCCCATGGCGTGACCAGCCTCTGCGCGCTGGATCTGCAACGCATGGAATGGGATCCGGCGCCGCGGCCTTGAGGCTGCAGCCGGGCGGCAAAGAACCTCTCCGGGCGGCCCGGCGTTCGCCTCTCTGAACGGAGGCCGACAGATGAACGACAAGCGCAAGCCGCAGCCCGAAACCGACGACCGGGACGAACCCGCCGCCGGCACCATCGACCAGCCCATCGCGCCGGACAATGCGCAGCCGGGCGACCGGTCGGAACTCGGGGCCAATCTCGGCGGACCGGTGGATGTCTTTCCGGGCGGGCAGCGCGGTTCCGTGGACCACAACACACCCGGCGACAAGCGGCATCCGAACCGCACCGGACCCAAACCAGACTGAGCGGTGCCTGCCGGCCGGATGCGACTCTTCCTCGATCTCGACGGCGTGCTGGCCGATTTCGACCGCGGCGTGCAGGCAGTGACCGGCAGGCGGCCAGAGGAGATGCCGCTGAAGGCCATGTGGCAGGCCCTGGCCCGCGCGCCGGCCTTCTTCGAGACGCTGGAATTCATGCATGACGCGGAGGCGCTATGGCGCTTCTGCGCCCCGCATGAGCCGACCATCCTGACCGGCCTGCCGCTCGGCGCCTGGGCGCCGGAGCAGAAGCGGCGCTGGGTGGCCCGGATGCTCGGCGCCCATGTCCCGGTCATCACCTGCATGAGCCGCGACAAATGGCGCTATTCCGGCCCCGGCCATGTGCTGGTGGATGACCGCGCCAGCGCCCGCGCCGGTTGGGAGAGGGCAGGGGGCACTTTCATCCACCATGTCTCGGCGGAGAGGTCCATCGCTGCGCTGCGGCGCCTGGGCTTCACCGGGAAGGCGGTGGCGCCGGCCGCGGAGTGACGGCTCGCGCCTCGCCGTAGCCTTCCTCCAACCGTAGTGCCCCCCAGCGCAACCCGGCCACGCGAGCTTCCGGGGGCGGGGCGCGCAGCAGCAACCGGCCTGCCGCGTCCCGGTCCAGCACGACCCCGAGCGCCAGGTCCCGCCCTGTCGCATCTGTCAGCGCAACCAGTTGCCGCAGCGCCGGCGCTGCGCCGCTCGATTCACCTTCAAGGCACAGACCCTCCGGGGCCAGCGGCCAGACCGGCGCTCTCGCGAAATAGCGGCGGAAGGCATCCCGCCGCAGTGCCCGCCTTTCTCCCTCTCCTTTGCGCCGGACCAGGGGCGGGCGGGGCAGGCGCAGCGCCGGGATGGCGGGATGGTCGGCCAGCACCTTCTCCAGTCCCGGATCCTCGCCGAGCGCGAGCAGCAGATCCGGTCCGACCGCAGCGATCTTGGCTGCCTTCAGCCGCCGCCCCGCACTTCGCAGCAGCCCGCTGGTATTGACCAGCAGGAGGCCTGCCGTGGCTTCCACCGCCAGCCGCTCGGTCCCGGCCACCAGCCGCGCAGAGGGTCAAGCGTGCTGAGGAAGGCCAGGGCCGAAAGCGCGGGTTCTCCGTCGGCGCCGCGTCGCCCGAAGGTGACGCAGGCCGGCGGGCCGACCAGCTTCTGCGCCGGATCGGTATCCAGCAGGGCTGGATCCCGCGCCGAGGCCACCCGCAACTGGAAGCGACAGAGCGTGCTCTTGCCCGAATCCGTGGGGCCGAGCACGAGGACGCACCGGATGTCCGGTGCGGCGATGCGCCGTGCGGCTTCCACCCAGCCGGGCGGCACATCCGGGAGCATCGCGGCGGTTCAGCCCTTGCCCGGGCCTGCCTTGCCGCTGGCGGCTTCCGGTCCGGCATCGCCCTCGGCCTTTGGGCCGGGATTGGCCTGATCCAGAACTTTCCGCGCTGTCTCCTCCGGCTTCGCGGCCGGCTTGCCGCCGGCCGGGTCGAAGGACCGTTCGCCGGTGCCCCAGAGGCCGGGCGCGTCATCCGGCGGGGTGCCATGCCGGTTGCCTGGTCCCGCCGCCTCCGGTCCCTGCGCCGTTGGCTGCTTCTGGTTGGGCTTTCCGCCCTTTGTGCCGCCCATCATCGGCCACCTCGCTTGACCGCACCTGTTCCTGCTCCGCCGGTGGAGGCACCACCTGTGCCGATACTGCCGAAGCCTGCCCCCGGCCCGCCGCCGGGCTTGGTGCCGCCCGGATTGTGCTGGGAAGCGATGCCATCATGTGCGCCGGCTTCCGGGCCGGGCGCCACCAGGGCTGTGTCGTCCACCGCCGGCATCTGCTTGTCGGTTTGCTTGTCCTGCTGGTCCTTTCTGTCGGGCATTCCGCTGGTCTCCTCAGATGCTGAAGGGGAAGGTTTCCGCGGGTGCAGCAGGACCTGCCGGGGCGAGCGGCGTCACCGCGCCGGTCTCGGCGAACCAGACGAAGGCGTCGAACTGCTCGGCCAGCACCGCGTCGAAATAGTGGCTGCGGCGCTCGGTCTCCGGGCGGTAGATCACGCCGATCGCCCGCTCCAGCCGCGGCTGTGCCAGACCTTCCCGTATGTCCTGCCCGCGCAGGTCGAGCATGGCGCGCGGCAGGCCGGCTTCCCGGAACAGCGCCTCATGGCTGCCGGGCAGGGCTGAGCGGATCTGCTTTACCTCCATCTCCCCGCCCCAATCGCTTGCGGCGGCGACGGTGCCACGATCCGTGCCGAAGCCGATGAGCACCGCCTCCTTGCCAAAGGCGGTTCGGCTGAGCTCGCCGATGTTAAACTCGCCTTCCCAACCCATCGCGGTGGCGGCGGCATTGCCGATATGGCTGTTATGCGCCCAGACCACGGCCTTGGCCTTCGGCCCTCCGCGATCGAGCAGCAGATGCAGCGTCTCGAACATGTGCCGGTCGCGCAGGTTCCAGCTCTCGGTGTCGCTGCGGTACATCAGGCGGTAGTATTGCTCCGCGGCGCGCACCACGCGCGCATTCTGCGTCGCCTCGAACAGCGCCTCCGGATCTTCGGAGAGCGGCTTCAGCCGGGCTTCGAGCATGTCGCGCAATTGCGCGATGACGCCATCCTCGCAGGGCTCGCGCGCGCCGAACAGCACGGCGCGGCCGTAATCCTCCGGATCGGACTGCCATGGGGTCAGACAGCCATAGCGCCGCCGCGCGGCGCGCGCCGCCTCCGGGTCATTGGCGTTCAGATAGGCCAGCACCGCCTCCACCGAGGCGCCCAGGGAGTAGATGTCCAGGCCACGGAAGGCGACGCGCCGCTCCGGCGGCAGCCCCGCATTGTGGGCGCGCAGCCAGGTGGTGAAGTCCCGCATCTCCGCATTGCGCCACATCCAGGTGGGGAAGCGGGTGAAGGCGGGGCCGTCGGCGGGAGCGGCGGGCCGGTCGCGTACCCAGCGGTCGAGCTGCGACGCATCCGGCCAGTCGGCCTCGGCCGCGACGATGGTGAAGCCATGCGCTTCGATCAGCCGGCGGGTGATGGCGGCGCGGGCGCGGTAGAACTCGCTGCTGCCATGCGTCGCCTCGCCCAGCAGCACCAGGCGGGCCTGACCGAAGCGGTCGAAGCGGGCGCCGAAAGCGGCGACGTCGTCCAGTTCGGGCAGGGGCTCGGCCCAGGCGGCGATCAGCCGGACGAGCCCTGCCTCGTCTTCCTGCCGGATGGCCTTGCGGCTGTGCAATTCCGTTGCATCCGCCGGCATCCTGCCGCTCCCGCTCCTGTCCCGCTGCGATGTGCTTCGACCGAACGTGGGAGGTGCGGTGCGGATGCCGGACGCGGGCGGAACATCGCGGCTTGCGGCCCACCGGACCCCTGCGGCCGGAACGCGCCGCCCTGCCAGGAGCTTTGCTACGCATCGCAACATGGCCGGTCGGAGCAGGTGGATGGCGACGCAGGATGACTCGGTGCTTGATGCCCTCATCATCGGTGGCGGACCGGCGGGGCTGACGGCGGCCCTTTACCTGGCGCGGTTCCGGTGCCGTTTCCTGGTGGTGGATGCCGGTGCCCCGCGCGCGGCATGGATTCCCGCCAGCCACAACATCCCGGTCTTCGCCGGGGGGATCGGCGGCCCCGAGATCCTGTCGCGTGCCCGGGAGCATGCAGAACGCTACGGCGCCCGCATCCTCGCTGGCACGGTGACCGGATTGCGGCGCCTGCCGGCCTGCTTCCTCGCAAGTCTGGACAATGGCCAGGAGGTCCGGGCCCGGCGCGTGCTGCTGGCCACCGGCGCCCTGGATGTCGAACCCGACCTGCCCGACCTGCCGGATGCGGTCCGGCGTGGCCTGGTGCGCTACTGCCCGGTCTGCGATGGCTATGAATCCATGGACCGCCGGATCGCCGTCATCGGCCGCGGCGATCGCGGGCTAGGGGAGGCGGTCTTCATCGCCCGCACCTATTCTTCCGATGTCACGCTGCTGACGCTGGGGGAGCCGATGCACCTCTCCTCTGGACAGCGTGAGAGGCTGGCGCAGCACCGTGTGAAGCTGATGGAGGCGCCGATCGGGGCGCTGGACATGCGCGATGGCCGGATCGCCGCGCTGCGTTTCCTGGGCGGGGAGGAGCACCGCTTCGACATTCTCTATTCAGCGCTCGGGCTGAAGTACCGATCGGACCTGGGCATCGCGCTGGGGGCGAAGCATGACGGGGCCGGCGCGCTGGCGGTGAATGCGCATTGCCGAACCACGGTGAAGGGCCTCTACGCCGTCGGCGACATCGTCCGCGGCCTGGACCAGATCGTCGTTGCCATGGGCCATGCAGCGATTGCAGCGACCCACATCCACAACCGCTGCGACATGCCGGTGGAGGACGAGGAATGATCCGCTGCGCCGGTCCCGATTCCTGCGGAACCCGTTGGCCTGTGAAAGCTTATCGCCGGGAAATCGGAATGGAGGATTCCAGGATGGGTTTCATCTGGAGCATCATTATCGGCTTCATCGCCGGGGTCATCGCGAAATTCCTGATGCCCGGACGGGATCCGGGCGGCTTCATCATCACCACCCTCCTCGGCATCATCGGTGCCGTGGTCGCCACTTGGCTCGGCCAAGCCGTCGGCTGGTATCGCCCCGGCGAGGGGGCGGGCCTGATCGGTGCGGTAGTCGG
>CALGVL010000226.1 GCA_937930165.1 uncultured Acetobacteraceae bacterium | reverse complement strand
CCCCGCCGCTAACCGAGGCCCGCGAGCCGGGCAAGGCGGCTGCTGTGCCCCAGGACCGCGCCGAGCGAGGCGGCATTCCGCCGGTCCGCAAGTGCCGCGGCCGCAGCCACGAGCCGGCCTTCGGATAGGCGTGCGAAGGCATCGCCGAGCGCCACCGCGAAATGCAGCATCACGCTTGCATCGCGGTAGCAGTCCGTGGTGCAGGCCTGGCAGCCGTCGCGCACCGTCCTGCCGGGCTCGAAATCCCATACCGGGCAGAGGGGCTCGTGCCAGTCCTCGCAGCGCCAGAGATCGTAATTCCAGTCCAGATAGAAGTATTTGTAGCCGGCGAGGCAGTGGAACCGCTCGGCCTCCCCTCGCAGGCGACGGCGCACATCTGCGATGGAGGCCCGCGGGTTGAGGACCGGGATGATGCGGCGTGCCTCGTCCACTGCATCGAAGGCTGCCAGCAGTTCGGCTGGGGAGAGATCCACCAGGCTGCTGTCCTCCGACCAGACCAGCGAGGATGAGCCGAGCGGCGCCTTGCGCGGGTAGGAGAAGGTGACGGCGGCGAAGCCCAGCTCTCTCAGGAAGTGCGCCAGCGCCGGGTAGTCCGTGACCAGGCGGCTCATCGTGACCGAGGCGATCGGCGTCACGCCCCGCTCCGCCATGCGGGGGATGGAGGAGCGGATCCGCTCGCACACGCCTTTCAGGCCGCGATTCCTTTCATGCACGGCAGCGTCGGCGGCGTCGATCGAAACGAAGAGCGTGGTGATGCCGGCCGCCGGAAGCGCATCCACCTTGCCGGGCAACAGCCAGCCATTGGTCACCAGCGTCGGCTGGATCCCCATATCGGTCGCGGTCCGTGCCATCTCCACGATGCGGGGGTGCAGCAGCGGCTCGCCGCCCATGAAGGTGACGAATCGTACCCCGGCCCGCTCCTTCAGCAGGGACAGCGCGGCGGCGAAGCGGTCGGCGTCCAGCCACTTGCGATGGGTGACGAAGCCCTTGTCATGGGCGAAATTGCAGAAATTGCAGGTGGCATTGCATGCATTGGTGACGGACACGTTGCAAATGGCCGGACCGCCACGTGGCGCAAGCCGCAGGAGGTCGAACACGCGTGATCGCGGCTTCGTCATTTCCGTCCTCCTACGCCCATCATGGTCCGTGGTCCTGCCGTCTCGGATCGGTGCCAGGCCACCAGCCCGGGAAGGGCGAACGCAACCTCACGCGTGCGCCGGACAAGGGCGACCGCCAGGGCCGCCGCGGGCGGCACGCCAACCAGCGCCGCGGCGCCCACGATCGCTCCCTCCTGCGCCGCAAGCGCGCCGGGCAGCATGAAGCCGACATTGCGCAACGCCTGCGCCAGGCTCTCGATCACCAGCGCCTCGGCCAGGGACACCGGCTGTCCGAGCAGCCCGAGCACAGCCATGATCTCGAAAGTACCCAGCACCCAGGCGGCGCCGTGCCACAGCAGGGACACCATGAGGCCGCGCCACTCCATGTGCAGGTGCAGCACTGCCCGGTGCAGATGGCCCATCCATTCCCGGCGCAGAGCCGGCCAGCGCCGGGCCAGCAGGCGCTCCAACGAGCCGAGGTGCCTCTGCGCCACCACCATGGCGACGGCGCCGGTCGCGGCGATGGCAAGTCCGGCGACAGCAAGGCCAGCCGGGGCATCATCGGCGCCGCCGGCCAGCAGCAGCGCGACGCCTGCCAGCGTGAAGACCAGCTGCGATACGGCCTCCAGCGTCATGTCCACGGTTGCCGTGGCGCCAGCCATATCCGCTGGGACACCGTGCCGGGTCAGCAGCCGCGCCGCTGCGGCCTGGCCGAGCAGAGCGCCGGCCGGCAGCAGGGAGTTGGCGGACTCCCGGTACCAGCGCAGCCGGATCATGACCCATGCCGAGGGCCGCATGCCGGCGGGCAGGAGGCAGCGCCAGGCAATCGCGGTCAGGAGGATCTGGGGCAGATGGACGGCGGCGGAGATAGCAATGCCCGCCGGTAGTTCCACCAGCACGCGACCGAGACCAGGAAGTTCCCCCTGACTCAGCAGCAGGAAGGCAGCGAAGGCCAGGATCCCCATGGTCACGCCATTGCGCACCCCGCGCCCCCACCAGGGCGCGCGGGCTAGCGGGGCGGCCTCTCCGGAGGCCTTGGAGGCAGAGTTCCCAGGCGCGGTCTCCATGGCTCCCCCACCCCTCATGCCTATCCGGACCGCAGAATCCTTCGGGATCTCGCCGCACCTGGCGAGACTGGACGCTGCGAGATCAGGGAGGGGCCGGGCCGGCGACCCGCCTGGACAGTTTCCTGACAGTTCCGGAGAGAGCTGCGGTGTAAAGGTCCGGCCATGCGACTGGAGCGCATTCGGACCGCGCCGGGTTCAGTCCGACCCCGGAAGGAGGCCGGTCGTCACCGCCCCGGCGCCGTCCAGCGCCCAATCAGGAAGCCGAGCAGCATCGCGCCGCCGAGCAGCGCGATGACCTCCCCGAACAGCGCATGGGCGAGCGGCAGGCCGATCAGTACCGCCGCCACCAGCAGCGCCACCCGCAGCCAGCGGGCGCGGCCAATGCCGGCGGGCGCGGCCGCCCCGGCACGGGCCGGCCGCCGGGCGCCGCCGGAAGGACGCGGTGCCGCCCGGCGCGGCGGCGCTGTGCGAGGCGCCGTCCGGCGCGCCGCGGTCATGGCTGCGGCCGCTGCGCCATCGCCCTCCCGATGGCGATGCCGATAATGAGCGCCAGCAGCACTCCCAGTACAGGCGAGCCGAAGAGGAAGGTGACCACCCCCCAGACCGCGCCCGCCACCGCCAGCGTCACCCAGATCGCCAGGGCCACACCCATGACCAGCAAGGCCAGCGGCAGGCCGAGGACCAGCAGCAGCCCGAGCAGGATCCAGCCCATGCGCGCCTCAGCCCTCCCGACCCAGCATGCCCATCAGCTCGCGCCATTCGCGCTTGGAGAGGCCGCTGCCCTCCTGCGCCACCGCCTCGCCGGCCAGCATGCGCTTCACCACGGCGAGCATCTGGGCGGAGAGCGTCACGGCGCCCATGCGGTAGTCGCGGAAGGCCTCGAAGACCATCGGCACCCAGGCTTCCACGGTGCGCAGCATCGCCTGGGCATAGGCGCGGATCTCGTACTGCGCATGCGGATCGGCCCGCAGGGAGAGGAAATGCAGCAGGTTGTGCAGATCCGTCTTCCAGTACCACTGCGTATAGGTGTTAAGCGTCAGGTTCATGCGCGCCAGCTCCCGCGCCAGGCCCTGGCGGGAGGGGTCGATGCGGTTGCCCGCCTCGTCCTCGTTCAGCATTTCCACGTAATGGTCGTAGGTCCGGGTCGCGTCCCGGCGCAGCAGGTCGAGGACGCAGGCCGCCTCCTCGCCCTGCAACACCTCGCCGCGGCCCTGCCGGTTGCTGGCCGATTGCGCCGCGAGATGCTCCGGGGCGGGAATGTAGAATTCGCGGTCCAGGATGGAGTAGCGCGCCGAATACTCGTTCACATTGGCGGTGCGGTGGCGGATCCACTGCCGGGCGACGAAGATCGGCAGCTTCACATGGTACTTGATCTCGCACATCTCGAAGGGCGTGGAGTGCCGGTGCCGCATC
>CALGVL010000225.1 GCA_937930165.1 uncultured Acetobacteraceae bacterium | reverse complement strand
CGGACCGATTGCCACAGGAGGCAGGCACTGATGGCCGGCGCCTGCGCATCTCCATTGCCCAGCCAGCCGATCCGGGCAAGGCTCCTGCCCCGGACGGCACCGCGGAGGATCCGACATGCGCCTGCCCGGCCATGGGCGCTACGCCCATAGCGTGATCAAGGACCGCCCGACCTACGAATGGCCCAACGGGGCGCGGCTCGCCCTGCTGGTCTGCAACAACATCGAGCATTTCGCCTATCGCGCCGGCCTTGGCAGCGACAGCGCGCAGCCCGGCGCGGCGCAGAACCAGCGCAACTATGCCTGGCGGGACTACGGCAATCGCGTCGGCCTGTGGAACCTGCTGGAGATGCTGGACGAATTGGCGCTGCCCTGCGCCCATAACGTCAACACCGCCGCGCTGGACCACTGCCCGGAGATCGCGCCCGCGCTGAGGGCGCGCGGCGACGAGTTCATCGGCCATGGCCGCACCAATGCCGAACGCCAGGACGGCATGTGGGAGGAGGACGAACGCCGCCTCATAGCCGAGAGCCGCGAGGGCATCATCCGCCACAGCGGCACGGCGCCGCGGGGCTGGCTCGGCCCCTATATCGCGCAGAGCGTCGTCACGCTGGACCTGCTGAAGGAGGAAGGCTTCTCCTATGTCATGGATTGGCCAGCGGACGACCAGCCCTTCTGGATGCGGACCCGCGCCGGCCCGATCCTCTCCGTGCCTTATTCAATCGAGCTGAACGACAGCCCGGCCCTGGTCTTCCGCCAGCATTCCGGCCGGGAATTCGCGCAGATGATCGTGGACCAGTTCGACGAGATGCTGGAGCAGTCGAAGCGCCGCCCGCTGGTGATGAGTGTGGTGCTCCACCCCTTCATCACCGGCCAGCCCTTCCGGCTGCGGCCCCTGCGCGATGCGCTGCGGCACATCCTCTCGCATCGCGAAAGGCTCTGGGTGACGCGGCCGGGCGAATTGGCACGTTATGTCTCGTCGCTGCCGAAGGGCGTGATTCCCGGCTCCGAGATGCTGAAGGACTGACCATGCACGACCTGCCGAATTGGCGCTCCCTGCTTTATGTTCCGGCGACGCAGGAGAAATTCATCGCCAAGGCGCATACCCGCGGCGCCGATGCGATCATCCTCGACCTGGAGGATGCGGTCGCACCCGGCGAGAAGGCGGCGGCACGCGCCGCGCTGGCAAAGGCGGTGCCGCAGGTGCGGCAGGGCGGCGCGGATGTCTGCGTCCGCGTCAACCGGCCGCTCCGCCTTGCGGTACCGGATATCGAGGCCGCCATCGCCGCCGGAGCCGATGCCCTGGTGCTGACCAAGCTGACCGGCCCGGACCATGTGCGCCTGCTGGCCGAGCATGTCGGCGAAACCGAGGCCGCCTGTGGCATCCCGCAAGGCCGCACGCGGCTCATCGGCCTGGTGGAAACCGCCGCCGCGCTCTCGCAGATGGAGGCTATCGCGCGGGCCGATCCGCGGCTGGTCGCGCTCGGCGCAGGCGGCGAGGACCTCGCCACCGATCTCGGCATGGAGCCGACGCCGGATGCGCTCTATGTCCCGAAGATGCTCTGCGTCATGGCGGCGCGGGCAGCGGGCATCCTGCCGCTCGGCTTCATCGGCACGGTGGCGGGCCTTTCGGACCCGGAGGGCTACCGCGCCATGCTGCGCCGCTCCCGCGCCCTGGGCTTCGCCTGCGCAAGCTGCATCCACCCCTCCCAGGTGCCCATCATCAACGAGGAGTACGGCGCCCGGCCGGAGGAGGTGGAGCGGGCCCGCCGCATGGTCGCCGCCTTCGAGGAGGCGCTGGCCCGCGGCGTCGGCGCCATCAGCTTCGAGGGCCAGATGATCGACGAACCGGTGGTCGCCCGCGCCCGCAAGCTGCTGGCGCGCGCCGGCTAGGTCAGTTCGGGAAGCAGGCGTCGCTCCGGAACGCAAATCTGCCCCGAAACGATGGCCTGGAGCATCCGCCACGGTTCAGCAACGCGCGGCAAAAGCTCCAGGCGATGCAGCCGGCGGACTGATCCGCCGGCTGCTGATGCCCTTACCGGCTCGGACCACGTCGCGGGCTGGTCGTGCCCGAATTCTTATTGGTGCCGAGATTCCGGTCGGCGGCGCGCCCCGCTGCGGTACCAGGCGGATTGCGTGGAGTGCCGTCCGCATTCTCCGGATGCGCGCCGCTGATGTTGGTGCCTGCGACGTCGTCAACGGCGCGGGAGGCCATGGTGCCGGGCGGGTTGCCCCGCGTGTCGTCCGACTGGCTTCCCAGGGCCGCGTCGGTAGCCGGATAGGGTTGCGTCCGTGTCGCCATCTGGTGGGCAGCCGTGGTGGTGCCGACCCCGGCGGCGGTGCCCAGGCCGCTGGAGGGCTCGGCCGCCTCCTCGTAGCGCGTCCAGCCACCGGAGCGATAGCTCCTCGCACGCTCCTCGGTGTCCACCGCGTTGTGGCGTGCCATGATGGACTCCGCTTCGGCGATGCGGCTCTCATCGGCACGCACGGTCACCAGATGTCCGCCACGGCGCAAGCCCTCGGCATAGACATGGGCATGCTCCTCGCTGATGCCGGCCCCGGTCAGCGCGCCCAGGATGCTGCCGGCCGCAGCGCCGACACCGGCGCCGGTCAGCGCAGCGACCAACCAGCCAGCCGCCACCACCGGGCCAAATCCCGGGATGGCCAGCGCGCCGATGCCAGCCAGCAGGCCGGCGCCGCCGCCGAGCAACGTGCCGATGGTCGCGCCCGTGCCGGTGCCGCTGCCCGTGGCGGTCTCGCCGGTGCGGTCGCCCTCCGTGTCGGCTGGGCGATTGGCGACCAAGCTTACGTTATCCGATGAGAAACCGGCGGCCTCGAGGTCGCGCACGGCGGCGGAGGCGTCGGTATAGCTGTCAAACAAGCGAGCGGTAGTGCGGGTTGCCATGAGGGATCTCCGTTTGCCTGGGGGCTGGCGGCATCACTGGGTCGAGACATTGCCCTGGTAGTCCAGCGCCACTCCGACCTGCTGGCCGTTATGCATCGCCCGGCCACGCCAGATGCCCTGGTCGTCCTGCTTCAGCTCCGAGACGTCGCTGAAGCCCGCGGCCTCGATCCGGCTGCGTGCCTGCCCCTCAGTAAAGCTGTTCGCGCCGGGCGCGGGGGCGTTGGCGGTGCGAGTGCCTTGGTCAATCGTGACGGCACGCTGGCCGCCCTCCGTACCGCGGCCGGGCGCTGTGGCGCCGGACTGGTCCGCCGGTGCCGTCATGCCTGGCGCATTCGCACCGCTTCCGGTGTCCGGGGCTGGCGCCGCTGCGCCAGGCTGCGTGCTGTTCTGCGTTGCGGCGGCAGGCGGGTTCCGGTCCGGTGCAGCCGGCGAAACCTGCGCAGCGGCCGGAAGGGAAACGGCAGCTCCAAGGAACGCCAGGCGAAGGATCGTCGAGCGCATGATTCTACTCCCGTGAGGCGGTCAGCGGCATTCGGGCCGCGGGTGGGGCCTTAACGATCAGTCAGACGCGGCGTTCCGTTACAGCCGGTCGGCACCGAAAGTGTCGCACTGCCGGATGTCGCCACTCTGCAACCCGCGCCGGAACCACCGCACCCGCTGCGCGGAGCTGCCGTGGGTGAAGCTTTCCGGCACCACATAGCCCTGGGCCCGACGCTGCAACCGGTCGTCGCCCACCGCGGCGGCAGCGTTCATCCCTTCCTCGATGTCGCCCTGCTCCAGGATGTTGCGCATCCGCTCGGCGCGGTTCGCCCAAACGCCGGCGAAGCAGTCCGCCTGCAATTCCACCCGGACCGAGAGCGTGTTCCGCTGCTCCGGATCCAGGCGGGCGCGCAGGGCATCCACGCGCTGCATGATCCCGAGCTCGTTCTGGACGTGATGCCCGACCTCATGCGCGATGACATAGGCCTCGGCGAAATCGCCCGGGGCGCCGAGCCGGCGCTGCATGTCACGGAAGAAGCTCAGATCCAGATAGACCTGCCGGTCGCCGGGGCAGTAGAAGGGCCCGACCGCGGCGGTGGCGGTGCCACAAGCCGACTGCACGGCGCCGCTGAACAGCACCAGCTTCGGCTGGTCGTAACGCCGGCCATTCGCCTGGAAGATGCCGTCCCAGACATCCTCCGTGCTCGCCAGCACGCGGGCGACGAAGCTGCGAAGCTGGTCCTGCCCCTCGGAGGGCACGTATTGCGCATTGGGAGGGTGCTGCGCCTGCTCCGGTCCACCCGAGAGGATCACCCGCGGATCGACGCCGAGCAGCAATGCCAGCACCACCAGTACGACGGTGCCGATGCCGCCGCCCGCAATGCCGATGGGCACACCCCTGCCGCGCCGGTCCTCGACGTTCCGGCTCTCGCGCTCGCCTTCCAGGCGCATCGGGCATCCTCCGCCCCGGCGGCCGGCATTCCGGCCCCGGAGACAGGGATAAGCCCGTTACGGCGCCACGGGTTCCGGCGCCGGGTCCCGCACCACTCCGGCTTGGCGCAGCCGGGCCAATTCCGCCTCGCCCAGCGCCGGGCCGAGGATGGCCGTGTTGTGCTCCCCGAGGCGCGGCGCCGGCCGGGCCAGGATGCCGGGAGTAGCGGAGAAGCGCGGCACCTCCCCGTGCATGGGCAGCCAGCCGCCGGGCATCTCCTCGTCCGGAACTTCGATCACCGCCTCGCGCTCGATCACGTAGCGGTCGTGTTCCAGCCGCTCGGCATCCATGATCGGGCCGATGGTGACGCCGGCACGGTCGAAATGCTCCAGCACTTCCTCCATGGTCCGCCCACCGATGAAATCGGCAATGATGCGGTCCAGCTCGATCCCGTTGCGCACACGGTCGGCATTGGTGCGGAAGCGCGGGTCGGAAATCAGCTCCTCCCGCCCGATGCTGCGGAAGAGCTTCTCCGTCATCCCCTGGGTCGAGGCGGAGAGGCAGACCCAGCCGCCATCGCTGGTGCGATAGGCATTGCGCGGCGCCGCATTGGTGCTGCGGCTGCCGGTGCGCGGCTTCACCTGGCCGGTCAGGCGCCAATTCGCCATCTGCGGCTCCAGCATGGTGAAGATCGGCTCGAAGAGCGAGAGATCGATCACCTGCCCGGTGCCGGTCGCCTCCGCATGACGCAGCGCGATCAGGGCGCTGGCGGCGCCATAGAGCCCGGCATAGCCATCGGCCATATACATGGGCGGCAGCACCGGCTCCCGGTCCGCGAAGCCGTTCTGGGCGGCAAAGCCGGAATAGCCCTCCACCAGCGTGCCGAAGCCGGGCTTGTGCCGGTAGGGGCCGTCCTGGCCCCAGCCGCTGATGCGGACGATGACGAGCTTCGGGTTTGCTTTCAGCAATCCGGCGGGGTCGAGACCGATCGCCTCCAGCACGCCGGGGCGGAAGCTTTCCACCAGCATGGCGGCATCGCGGGCAAGGCGCCGCACCACCGCGACGCCCTCCGGATTCTTCAGGTCCAGGCAGACGCTCAGCTTGTTGCGGCTGAGCGTCTTCCAGGTGGTGGAGACACCCTTGACGCGCCAGGCGCGCAGTGTGTCGCCCTCGGGCGGCTCCACCTTGATGACCTCGGCGCCCTGGTCGGCGAGCACCTTGGTCAGCATGTTGCCGGCAACGAGGCGGGAGAGATCCACCACACGGACGCCATGCAGGGCGCCGGTGGCGGCGGGGTCAAAGCGCTTGCGATGCGCGGTGAGCGATTCGGTCATTCGGCGCGGATATTGGCGGCCTTCGCCACCTCCCGCCAGCGGGCGAGGTCGGTGTGCAGGATGGCGGCGTAGTCGTCCGGTCCGACGGGGCTCGGGCGGGCGCCCTCGGCATCGTAGATGCGCAGCAGGCCCGGATCGGCCAGCGCGGCATTGACGGCACCATGGATGGCGCGGCGGATCTCCGGCGGCAGGCCGCGCGGCGCCAGCAGGCCCCACCAGATCGCCACCTCGTAATCCACTCCCTGCTCCTTCACCGTGGGGACCGGCGGGACCTCCGGCGGCAGGCCGCCGCCCGGCGCGGTGGCGGCGATGACGCGCACCCGCCCCTCCCGGATCGCGGCATTGGCGCTGGCGACGGTGGTGATCATCAGCTGGATGTTGCCCGCGACCAGATCGGTCACCGCCGGCGCCGTGCCGCGATAAGGCACATGGTTCATGCGGATGCCGGCGCGCAGGCAGAAATACTCGGTGATGAAGTGGTTGATCCCGCCCGCGCCGGAGGTGCCGAAATCGATGCTGCCGGGCTTCTCCTTCGCCAGCTTCACCAGCTCCTGCACGTTGCGCACCGGAACCTTCGGATTGACCATGATGAAGAAGGGCGCGCGGGCCAGCAGGGCCACGGCGTCAAAGCTCTCCTCCGGATCCCAGGGCGTCTTCTGGATCACCGGCGTGGTGGAGAAGGAGGAGGAGCTGACCATCAGCGTGTAGCCATCCGCCGGCGCCTGTGCCACCTGCGCCGCCCCGATCGCCCCGCCGGCCCCCGGCCGGTTCTCGACGACGAAGGGCTGGCCGAGCCTCGCCTGCAGCCGCTCGGCCAGCGGCCGGGCGATCACGTCATTCGACCCTCCCGGCGGGAAGGGCACCACGATGCGCACGGGGCGGTTCGGCCAGGCCGTGTCCTGCGCCCGGGCGATGGCGGGTGCCGCCAGGGCGCCGGCCAGAAGGGGGCGTCTGCCGATGCGGAACTGTGTCATGCGTTTCCTCCGCCCTTATTCTGGCTGGGCAGGATGCCGCTGTCAGGCCCTTTCCCGGCCCCGTCAGGGCCAGAGCCTCGGGCAGGAGGAATGTAAGGCGCCGCCATGCGGGCCGTCGCCGCGGTATCCGGGACGAGGGACGCGGGCGCGCTGCCCGGGGCGCGCACCGCGAAGCGGCCCGGCAGGAATGGGGGAAGCGGCGCCGCCACGCATGACCAGGGCGCCGCGCCGGACCCTTGCAGGTCGGCCACCCAATTCGGACCTCAGCGCCAGGGGCGCTTCGGCCGGATCGGGTCGGTCAGTCGTCGCGGTGGACCCGCTCCATCCGCTCGTGCCGCTCCTGCGCCTCGATGGACAGGGTGGCGATGGGGCGCGCCTCCAGCCGCTTCAGGCCGATCGGCTCCCCGGTTTCCTCGCAATAGCCGTAGGTCCCGTTCTCGATCCGCTCCAGCGCCTGGTCGATCTTGGTGATCAGCTTGCGGGCGCGGTCCCGGGTGCGGAGTTCCAGTGCCCGGTCGGTTTCGACGCTGGCACGATCAGTCAGATCGGCCTCGGTGATGCCGCCGGCCGAGAGGCTGGCAAGGGTGTCCCCTGCCTCTCGCAGCAATTCCTGACGCCACCGCAGCAGCTTCTGGCGGAAATACTCAAGCTGCCGGGGATTCATGAACTCTTCGCTCTCGGAAGGACGATAGTCTGGCGGCAGAGTGATCAACATTGTCTGGACGGCCCCATATTCCCCCGGGAGGGGGGTCCCGGAGGGGGCCGGACCATACAGGGGCAGCAACACTAACGCCAAGAGGCCGCACGACCACTAATTCCTGAAATAGTGGCGAGTTTCATGGGTCTGACGTAGATCCGCCCCAGCCACGCCGGGCCAGTTCCACCCTGGCGCGCAACACGATTGCCTGAACGGTTTCCCGCAGGGCTGGATCGGCGCCGTCCTCCCCTGTCTCCAGGGCGGCCAGGCGGGCCAGTCGGCGCGCTTCGGTCGCCCCGCCAAGCAGAAGATCCGCCTGCAATCCCTGCAGTTCCTCCAGCAGCGCTTCGGCCCGCCGGCGCGCGGCGGCGTTCCGCTCCATGGCCGTGCCGCTTTCCTGCAGGGCCAGCATGCCGAGCCCGACCGGCGCCACGCCGCCCGCCGCCGCGGCACCCTCCGCTCCGCCGGCGCCAAGCCTGACCGAGAAGCCGCCGGCACGGCTGCCGCCCCGCCCCGCCAGGGCGGCCACGCCGCCCGTCACCCTGCCGATGCCCCGCATCGAAATGCCTCCTGCTTTCTCTCCTGCCCGGTGGCGGCAATCCGCGCCGCGCAGTCGGCAAACCCTGCCGCCCCGTGGCGCCACCCGCCGGCACGGGGGCTGGCACGCCGGTTGCCTCCCCCGGTCCTGCAACGGGACGGAGGGCAGATTGGCCAGAATTGCTTTCGCAAGGACGAAAATCCGCCTCGCGGTCGCGGCCATGACGGCGCTGCTCTCCGTCCAGGCGGCGATCCTCCCTGCCGCGGCGGAGACGGTGCGGCTGAAGGACATCGCCGATATCGAGGGCGTGCGCGACAACCAGCTCGTCGGCTACGGGCTGGTGGTCGGCCTGGCCGGCACCGGCGACCGCCTGCGCACCGCGATCTTCACCCGGCAGACCCTGATCGGCATGCTGGAGCGCCTGGGGGTGAACACCCGCGACAACGAGACGCGGCTGGAAACCCGCAATGTCGCGGCAGTGATGGTGACGGCGAACCTCCCCGCCTTCGCCCGTCCCGGCAGCCGGATCGATGTCGCGGTCTCAGCCCTCGGCGATGCCACCAACCTCATGGGCGGCACGCTGCTGGTGACGCCGCTGCTCGGCGCGGATGGGGAGGTCTATGCCGTCGCCCAGGGCGCCCTCGCCACCGGGGCCATCGCCGCGCGTGGCGCCGCCGCCAGCCTGCAGCGCGGCGTGCCCACCAGCGCCCGCATCGCCAGCGGCGCCATCGTAGAGCGCGAGATCCCCTATACCCTGGCCGGGCGCAACAGCGTGCGGCTCTCGCTGCGCAACCCGGACCTGACCACCGCGCGCCGTGTCGCCGCCGCGGTCAACCGTGCCGCGGGCGCGCAGGTCGCCACCGCGACGGACCCGCGCACCGTGGCGCTCTCCCTGGCCGGCCGCGATCCGGTCACCTTCCTGGCGGAGATCGAGCAATTGCGGGTGGAGCCGGACCAGGTGGCCCGCGTGGTCATTGAGGAAGCCTCCGGCACCATCGTCATGGGGGCCAATGTGCGCGTCTCCACCGTGGCGATCGCCCAGGGCAACCTGACCATCCGCATCACCGAGACGCCGCAGGTGAGCCAGCCCAACCCGCTGGGGCGCGGCGAGACCGTGGTGGTGCCGCGCACCAATCTGGAGGTGGACGACCAGGCGGAGCGGCGCATGGGTGTGCTGCGCGGCGGCGTCACTCTGCAGGAGCTGGTGCGCGGCCTGAACGCGCTGGGTGTCGGCCCACGTGACCTGATTTCCATCCTGCAGACCATCAAGGCCGCCGGCGCCCTGCAGGCGGAGCTGGAGCTGCGCTGATGCCCGCCACAGCCATCACTCAAGCCCAGCTTTCCGCGGCGCCCGCCAAGCTGCGCCGGGCGGCGCAGGATTTCGAGGCACAGGCCCTGTCGCAGTTGCTGCAACCCGCCTTCACGGCCGCCGATATGAGCCGCTCCTCCTTCGGCGGCGGGGCGGCGGAGGCGCAATGGCGGCCGATGCTGCTGGACGCCATGGCCGGCGTCGCCGCCCGCAGCGGCCGCGGAGTCGGCATCGCCGAGATGGTGCTGCGCGAGATGCTGCGCTGGCAATCCGCCGGCGCGAACCAGGAGAGCCCAAGATGATGATGGATGCCCTGCTTGCCGCCGGGCAGCGCCTGGCCGAGGCGCTGCGCGCCGAGAACGAGGCTCTGGCAGCGCTGGACCTGCCGCGTGCTGCCGGCCTCGCCACCGCCAAGATGCAGGCGACCGACGCCTTCGCCGCCGCCTGGGCCGCAGCGGCGAAGACCGGATCGCGGGCCGAGGGCCCGGCGCGGCAGAGCGCCGAGGACCTGACCTCCAGGCTGCAGCATCTCGGCGCCGAGAATCGCCGGCTGCTGGAGCGCGCCATCGCCATCCAGTCCCGCGTCATCGAGGCCATCGCCGGCGCCGCTCTGCCGCGCCCCTGCGGCCCGGGCTATGGCGCTACCGGGCGCCGGGTGCCGCCCCGCCAGCCCCCCGCCATCGCCCTGGCGCGGCAGGCGTGACCAGCACGGGTCAGCCGCGCACCGCCAGCACCACGCCAAGGACGGTCAGCAGCAGGGCCGCGATCTCCCGCAGGCCGAAGGGCTCGCCCAGCAGCATGGCCGAGCCGAGCACACCGACCACCGGCCCCAGCAGCGTGCCCATGGTGGCGGCCGAGGCCGAGAGCCGCCGCAGCGCCGCGAACCAGGCAAGGTAGCAGAGGCTGAGCGGGATGAGTGCCATATAGGCCAGGAAGAACCAGCCCTCGGCGGACAGCGCGGCGAAATCCGGACTCTCCAGCAGCAGGCTGGCCGGGATCAGCGGCAGCATGCCGAGGCCCACCTGCCAAGCCACGCTCGCCGCCGGCTGCATGGCCAGCGGCCAGCGCTTGGTGATGACGGTGCCAAGCGCGAAGAGCACGGAGGCGGCAAGCGCGAAGCCCACCCCCGGCAGCTTGGCCAGGCCGAGATCCAGTCCGCGCCCGCCGATCACCACCACCAGCCCCAGCAGGCCGCAGGCCAGGGCCAGCAGGCGCCGTGTCGTCAGCCGTTCCCCCAGCACCGGCCAGGCCAGCAGCGCCGCCCAGACCGGCATGGTGTAGGAGACGATGCAGGCCTCGCCGGCATCCAGCCAGCCGAGGGAAAGCGTCGCCAGCCCCATCCAGGCGCTGATGTTCAGCAGCGCCGCCAGCCAGAGTCGCGGCCAGAGCCCGCGCGGCACGCCGAGCGGGATGCGCGCGGCGCCCAGCACCACGGCCAGCACCGCCGCCGCCGCCAGCCCGGCCGAGGCACGGGAGGCAAGTGGCGGCAATTCCCGCAGCAGCAGCTTGAGCGGCGCCCAATTGGAGCCCCAGCCCACCACGGCCACGAGCAGATAGAGGAATCCGGTGGTCTCTGGCCGATGCAGGCCGGTGCGGTTCGCCATTCCGGCAGAGCTAGCATCTTCCGCAAGGCCCGCCAGCCTGGAGTCAGGCAGGATCGGGGAAGCCGGCCATGGCGCGCACCTCCGCCGGGCTGTGTCCGGCCTCCCGCAGGGCGCGCAGGGTGGTGGCCCGGTCGCGCTTGGCCAGGCGGCGGCCCGAGGCATCGGTCAGCAGGCGGTGATGCGCGTAGAGCGGCTCCGGCCAGCCCAGCAGCGCCTGCAGCAGCCGGTGCAGATGCGTGGCCGGACGCAGATCCACCCCGCGTGTCACCAGCGTCACCCCCTGCAGCGCGTCGTCATGGGTGACGCAGAGATGATAGCTGGCCGGGATGTCCTTCCGCGCCAGGACCACATCGCCGAAGGATGCCGGGTCGCAGCGGATGCGGCCCTCGCCGAGTTCGTGGAAGGAGAGGTCGCGCGGCGCCTGCTCCAGCGCCGCCGCCATGTCCAGGCGTAGCGCGAAAGGATCGCCGCGGGCGATGCGGGCCGCCCGCTCCGCGGCGGAGAGGCGGCGGCAGGTGCCGGGATAGACCGGGCCGTCCGGGCCATGCGGCGCGTGTCCGGCTGCCGCGACCTCCCGCGCGATCTCGGCGCGGGTGCAGAAGCAGGGGTAAAGCAGCCCGCGCGCCGAAAGCCGGTTCAGCGCCGCGCGGTATTCCTCCATGTGGCAGGACTGCACCCGCACCGGCCCGTCCCAGGAAAGGCCAAGCCAGGCCAGGTCCTCCTCGATGGAAGCGGCGAATTCCGGGCGGCAGCGGGTGGCGTCTATGTCCTCCAGCCGCAGCAGGAAGCGCCCCCCGGCGCGGCGCGCCAGGCTCCAGCCGAACAGGGCGGAATGGGCATGGCCGAGATGCAACAGCCCGGTCGGGCTGGGAGCGAAGCGCGTCACTGCCCCTGGTGGCGGAGTGAGGGGCGGGCCAGGGAGGGAACCGATTGCGGCCATCGGCCGGTGCGGGTAGCGGGAAGCCGGCACAGGGAGCAAGACCGATGGCGCAACTGGACGGACCCCGATTCGGCCCGCTGGCGGGCGGCCCGGCGCGGCAATTGGTCGTGCTGCTGCATGGCGTCGGCGCCGATGGCCGGGACCTGATCGAGCTGGCCCCCGCCTGGGCGGAGGCGCTGCCGGAGGCCGCCTTCATCGCCCCGGATGCCCCCTCCCCCTGCGACATGGCCCCATTCGGCCGGCAGTGGTTCAGCCTGCAGGACCGCAGCCCGGCCAGGCTGGCCGCCGGGGTGCGCGCCGTGGCGCCGCTGGTGGATGCCTTCCTGGAGGCGGAGCTGGCGCGCCTTGCCCTGCCGCCCTCGGCGCTGGCGCTGATGGGCTTCAGCCAAGGGGCCATGACCGCCCTGTTCACCGGGCTGCGCCGGGCAACCGCGCCGGCCGCCATCCTGGCCTATTCCGGCGCGCTGCTGGCGCCCGAGTCGCTCGCCGCCGAGATCGCCTGCCGCCCGCCCGTCCTGCTGGTGCATGGCGAGGCGGATGACGTCGTGCCGGTCCAGGCCAGCCGCATGGCCGAGTCGGCCCTGCGCGCGGCCGGGGTGCCGGTGCGGGCGCTCTACATCCCCGGCCTGGCGCATGGCATCGACGATGCGGGCGTCGCCGCGGGGGCAGAGGCCCTGCGGCAGGGCTTCGGCCTGGCACCTTCGGCATGACAGCGCATTAAGAAATCGTGGCCGGTGTTGCGCTGCGGCAGTTGGGCTGGCATTTATGCGCCAGGAACACGACGGCGCCACAGCATATGGGGCCTCTCCGTCGTGACAGGCCCCAAGGCTTGGGTTCCCCTCGGAAGCGCGGGCGTTTTCGTTGGGGCATTCCTGGGTGGCGCGCCCTGGAAGGGAGCAGCGCTTGCCAGACGGCGGCACAGTCGCGGGAGGTATCGGGGGGCAGGCCTTTCCTGCCCTGGTCCTGAACGCGGATTTCCGCCCCCTCTCCTACTTTCCTCTCTCGCTCTGGGCCTGGCAGGATGCGGTGAAGGCCGTGTTCCTCGACCGCGTCTCGGTGTTGAGCGAGTACGAGGCGCAGGTCCGCTCCCCCACCATGTCCATGCGGCTGCCGAGCGTGATCGCGCTGAAGGAATACATCCCGGCGGCGCGGCGCCCGGCCTTCACCCGCTTCAATGTCTTCCTGCGCGACCGCTTCGAATGCCAGTATTGCGGCGAGAGCCGGCCGACGCATGACCTGACCTTCGACCATGTGGTGCCGCGCAGCCGCGGCGGCCGCACCACCTGGGACAATGTCTGCACCGCCTGCGGCCCCTGCAACCTGCGCAAGGGGAACAAGCTGCCGCGGGAATGCCGCATGTTTCCCCGCCACCCGCCGCGCCAGCCGACAAGCTGGGAATTGCAGGAGAACGGCCGGCACTTCCCGCCGAACTACCTGCATGAGAGCTGGCGGGACTATCTCTACTGGGACATCGAGCTGGAGAATTAGACTCCGTTCGCTTTTGTGTGCCCCTCGTCGGCTTTCCTTGAGGCACCGAGGGAAGGTGGCGCAGTCTGGCCGCCATGGGCGATGGGTATGCTGTCGGATCCTCCCCCTCCCGCACGGGACCGCGCCCGACATCTCCGCGAGGCGTCGAGGCGCGCCTGCGAGCGTGCCAGGCGGCTGGCGCAGGAGGCCAGCGAGACGCAATGCCGTGCCGCCGCCATGCAGGCCGTCACGACCGCCCGGCTGATCGAAACGGAGCACGCGCTGGCTGAGACCCAGGAACTCCGGGACCTGCGCCTCGGGACGCGATGGCCCGGCGGGGGAGGCAAGGGATCCTGAACGGCAGATCCCGCCCTATCGCGCCTTCACCGGCCGCCTCCCGTGGCTGTCCTGCGGCACGCCCCGTTGCAGCGACATGTGCGAATGCACCCCGAGCCAGCGCCCGTCGGGCTGCCGTGCCAGCACGATGGTCGCGCGGCCCGGCCGGTCGAAGGGCGTGCCGTCGGCATGGAAGCCGGTGCTGGTCCAGGGAGCGATCGCCACGGCCATGGAGCCGTCGGAGGAGGCCAGGACCGTGGTGTTCGCCAGGTCGAAGGTGAAGCCCTCGGTGCGCGGCCAGACATTGTCCCACTGCGTCTCGGTCCAGGCCTTCCGGCTTCGCACCAGCTCCTGATAGGTGCCGAAGATGACAATGTCCTCGTGCCAGAAGGGATAGGCGGCGGCGTAGTCCACATCCCGCACGCAGGCGGCGAAGCGGGAGAGCCAGTCCTTCACCGACTCGGCGGTGGCCGCATCGGCCTCGGGCAGGGGCAGGCTGGTCACGGGCGATCTCCTCTCTGCAGGCAGTCGGTCAGATGCGTTCGCTGATCCGGATGGCGGCCTTGCAGCCAGCCTTGATGGCGGCGGAAAGCAGGCGATAGGCCGGCGCCTGCTCGGCCTCGTTCTCCAGGCCAATGTCGCGGTGCTCCAGTTCCTCGGCGCGGAATTGGGCGATATGCGCCTTCAGCTCCGCCTCATCCTCGCCCAGCGCGGCCTCCTGGGATTGGTAGTGCTCGTCGATCGCTTCCTCGACTGCCACGGTGCAGGCCATGGCGGCGCGGTAGCCGAGCATGGCGGTGGCGGCGCCGAGGGCGAAGCCCGCGACATGCCAGACCGGCAGCAGCGCCGTCGGGCGCACCCGCCGCTGCCCGATCAGGCGGGAGAAGGTGTCGAGATGCACCTGCTCCTGCGCCTGCATGTGGCGCAGCAGCGGCTCCCATTTCGTGCCGCGCAGCACGGCGAGCTGGCCCTGGTAGATCCGCTTCGCCCCGTATTCCCCGGCATGGTCCACGCGGATGGTCCGCGCCACCACCTCCCGCGGCGTCGGGTCGCCAGGCAGCCGCCCCTCCCCCGTCCTCTCGGTCATTGCCGTGCCTCTCTCCTCGTCCAGATGAGCGCGATGCCGCCAAGGGCCAGCGCATAGATCAGGTTCATCGCCGCCATGGACAGCGGCAGGCCGGGGATCAGATAGGTCGGGGCGTCGCAGGGCTTGGAGGGCGCCGGCGCCAGGGAGCGCATCAGATCCTCCACACTCGCCCCGGTACCTGCTCCCCCCAGGGCCTGCGGCGCCTGGCAGCCCGGCAGGGGCGAGGGCCACCAGCCCTGCTCCACCCCGAGATGGAAGGCGGCCACCGCGCCGGAGGCCAGCACCGCCAGCGCCGCCAGCACCAGCAGCGGGCGGCGGAGGCGCGGCAACAGCGCGCCGGCCAGGGCCAGCCCGGCCGCCGCCCAATAGGGCCAGCGCTGCCAGAGGCAGAGCTCGCAGGGCGCCAGGCCGAAAAGATCCTCGCTGACACGGGCGAAGAGGGGCGCGGCGGCGGCAAGCACGGCCAGGAGAAGGGCGGGAGCCATCGGCGCCCTTCTTGGCTGTCCGGCGGCGCCCGTGCAACCGGGCGCCGCCGGCGGATGCCGCTAGAGCGTCGCGCGGAGGATCAGCGGCATCGGCTCGGTATGGTCCTCCACCCCCTTCACGCCGGGGATCCCCTGCGCGAGCGTCCGCAGCCCCTCGCGGACGCGGTCATTGCGCGTGAAGCCATAGAAGCTCACGATGCCGTCGCGGACGCTGGCATAGGTCCAGAAGGTGTCGACCCAGGGCTGCTCGCGCATGGCGGCGACGACGGCATTCAGGATGGCGCGGTCACCCGCGCTGGCTTCCTGCTCTACCGCCTGCGGCCGCAGGATGGCGCGCAGCAGGTCGGCGAGGCTCACGATGCCGACGATCTTGCCGTCGCGCAGGACCGGCACGCGCTTGATCCGGTGCTGCTCCATCAGCCGGGCGATATCCTCGGCCGTGGCATCCTCATCCACCGTGACGAGTTCGGTGGTCATCACGTCGCGCGCGGTGGCGCCATGCGCCTTCATGAAGCGCGTGGCCAGCCGCTCCGGGCTGCGGAACTGGCCGAAGAACCAGCCGAGCGGGCCGGGCGGTTCGTCGGCGAGGCGGCGGATCAGGTCGCCCTCGGTCACGATGCCGAGAGGCGTGCCGTCCTTGTCCACCACCGGCACCGCCGAGATGCCGTGCGAGGACAGCAACTCGGCCAGGGCGGCCACCGGCATCTCCGGCTGCACGACCCTGAGCGTGGTGGACATCAGTTCCCGGGCTTTCATCGCATCTCTCCGATCATTCTTCGTGCGTCTTGGACCACTTACCTGACCGGCGGAACATGGCCTTGATACAGGTCAAGTGGACGGCTCGCCCCGTCATGGTGCAGGCAGCAAGCACGGGCTGCAACGTCGCCGACAGCAACAGGACGCATGCTGCCACCGCAGGTATCGGAAGGTGGGGCCGGAGCGTTGGCCCGCATCCTGCCGGCTGCTATCAGCCGGGTCGGGCCCTGTGCGCCGCCGCGGTGCCGGCCCGTATCGCCGATGCAGGGAGGAACCGCGATGCTGAAGATCTGGGGGCGCGCCAATTCGAGCAATGTCATGAAGGTGCTGTGGCTCTGCGAGGAGCTCGGCATCCCCCATGAGCGAATCGATGTCGGCGGCGAGTTCGGCCGGACCAGGGAGCCCTTCTATTTGGCGATGAACCCCAACAGCCGGGTGCCGACCATCGAGGAGCCGGACGGCTTCACCCTGTGGGAGAGCAATTCGATCCTGCGCTACCTGGTCGCCACCCGCGCCCCGGGCAGCCCGCTGCACCCGCAGGCGCCCAAGGCGCGGGCCGATGTGGAACGCTGGATGGACTGGCAACTGGCCAGCCTGAACGCGCCGATGACCACCATCTTCTTCACCTATGTCCGCATCCCGGAGCCGGAGCGCGACTACGCCGCCGCGGCGAAGGCGCGCGACGAGGCCGAGGCGCTGTGGAGCATCCTCGACCGGCAATTGGCCGGGAAGGACTACGTGGCGGGCGACTTCTCCCTGGCCGATATCTGCCTCGGCCCCTATCTGCATCGCTGGTTCGCCCTGCCGATCCAGCGGGCGGAGCTGACCAACCTGCGCGCCTGGTACGACCGCCTGCAGGAACGACATGCCGGCTACCGCACCCATATCGCGGTGCCGATGACCTGACCGGCCGGCCGGCATGCAGGGGCGTCACGCCAGTTCCGTGGCGCCCTCCAGCGCATAGAGGAAGCTGCGGCACCAAGCCTTGGCGCTGCCTTCCCGCACTTCCTGGTCCATCGGCCGCCAGCGGGCGATGCGTTCCTCCCGCGGCATGGTCAGGGCCTCGTCCAGCCGCTCCGCGATGTCGTCCGGGTCGAGGGGGTTGACCAGCAGCGCCCCGGCAAGCTGCGGCGCCGAGCCGGCGAAGCGGGACAGCACCAGCACGCCCGGATCCTCCGGATCCTGCGCCGCGACGTATTCCTTCGCCACCAGGTTCATGCCGTCGCGCAGCGGCGTTACCAGCCCGACGCGGGCGATGCGCATGAATCCGGCGATATTGGTCCGGGAGACGGCGCGGGTGATGTATTGCAGCGGCGTCCAGGCGGGTTCGGCATACTGGCCGTTGATGCGGCCCACCCATTCGTCCAGCTCCCGCCGCAGGGCCCGGTACTGCGCGACATCGCCGCGGGAGACAGGCGCCACCTGCAGATAGGTGACGTGGGAGCGGTGCCGCGGATAGCGCCCGAGGAGCTGGCCATAGCCGTTGAAGCGCTGCGGCAGCCCCTTGGTGTAATCC
>CALGVL010000224.1 GCA_937930165.1 uncultured Acetobacteraceae bacterium | reverse complement strand
TGGTCAGTGACTGGAGTGCAGACGTGTGCTCTTCCGATCTGCACGCTGCGTTGCAGAATGCGGATATGACCACCACCGCGCATCTCCCCGGCCCCGCCGCCCTCCCCGCTTCCGCCCAGGCCGAGCTTGAGGCTGCCGTGGCGGTGCTGGAGGGCGTCTCGCTGCCCATCCGCCTGGCCGCCATCGTCGGCAGTTCGGTGGAGGCGCTGAAGCGCAGGCTCCCTGCCCCGGCACAGAAGGCACTTCACGCGGCGATCCAGCGCGCCCTGGCAATCGCGCTCAAGGCGGCGATGCGCAGCAAGCCGGAGCACAATCCCACAAGGCTGCCGCAGCAATGGCTGCATCGCGGGATGCTCGCCGCCTCGGGCGCGGGCGGCGGGGCCCTTGGCCTGCCCGGCACGCTGCTGGAACTGCCGGTCTCCACCACCCTGATGCTGCGCCAGATCGCCGCCATCGCCGCCGAGCAGGGCGAGGACCTGCGCGACCCCGCGGTCCAGGCGGAATGCCTGAAGGTCTTCGCCCTCGGCGGCCGGGATCCCGCGGATGACCAGGCGGAATCGGGCTATTTCACCATGCGCCTGGCGCTGGCGGAGACGCTGAAGGGCGCGGTCGGGCGCGGCCTCGGCCAGATGCTCCCGGGTCTCATCGGCGCCATCGCCTCCCGCTTCGGGGCGCCGGTGGCGGTGAAGCTCTCGGCCCAGGCGGCACCCGTGGTCGGGGCGGCGGCGGGGGCGGCGGTGAACCTCGCCTTTCTGGAGCACTTCCGCGGCATCGCCACGGCGCACTTCACGGTGCGGCGGCTGGAGCGGCAATACGGCGCCGCCCTGGTGCGCCGTGCCTATGAGGCGATCGCCACTGACGTGCCCTTCAACCCGCGCCCAGGGCCGATGCCGTCTGGAAGGTGACGAAGGCAGCCAGATAGGCCAGGGTCAGCATATAGCCGAAGGTCAGCAGCACCCAGGCGCGGCTGCCCGTCTCCCGCCGGATCACACCGAGCGTCGCCACGCATTGCGGCGCGAAGACGTACCAGGCGAGGAAGGCCAGCGCCGTCGCCAGGCTCCATTTCCCGGCCAGGGCCTGGCTGAGTTCTGTCTGATCCTCCTCCTCGGCACTTCCCACCGCATAGACGGTGCCGAGGGAGGCCACAGCCACTTCCCGCGCCGCCATGCCGGGGATCAGGGCCATGCTGATCTCCCAGTTGAAGCCGACCGGGGCCAACACCGGCTCCACCGCCTTTCCGATCATGGCGGCGAAGCTGTACTCGATGGCGGGTTCCGTCGCCCCCTCCGGCGGCCGGGGGACGGAGGAGAGGAACCAGACCACGATCATCATCGCCAGGATGATGGTGCCGGCGCGCCGCACGAAGGCCTTGGCCCGCTGCCAGAGGCCGAGCAGGACATTGCGCAGCCGGGGAAGCTTGTAGTCCGGCAGTTCCAGCATGAAGGGCTCGGTCGGCGTCCCCCGCCAGAGCAGCCGCTTGAAGACGAAGGACATGGCCAGCGCGCTGACGATGCCGATGGCGTAGAGGCCGAACATCACCAGCCCCTGCAGCCCGACCCAGCCCCAGACCGTCCGGTTCGGGATGAAGGCACCGATGATGAGGGTATAGACCGGGATGCGGGCAGAGCAGGTCATCAGCGGCGCCACCAGGATGGTCGCCAGCCGGTCGCGCCGGCTGTCGATCACCCGCGTCGCCATGATGCCCGGAATGGCACAGGCGAAGCTGGAGAGCAGCGGGATGAAGGCGCGCCCATGCAGCCCGGCGCCGCCCATGATGCGGTCCATCAGGAAGGCGGCCCGGGCCATGTAGCCGAAATCCTCCAGCAGGAGGATGAACAGGAACAGGATCAGGATCTGCGGCAGGAAGACCAGCACGCTGCCGACCCCGGAGATCAGCCCCTCATGCAGGAAGCTGCGCAGCAGGCCGAGGGCGCCCGTCTCTGGCAGCAGCGCATCCGTTGCGCTGCCGAGCGCCTCGAAGCCGCCCTCGATCAGCTCCATGGCCGGCTCCGCCCAGGAGAAGACCGCCTGGAACATCAGGAACAGCACGGTGAGCAGGATCAGCAGCCCGGCCACCGGATGCAGCAGCACCGCATCCAGGCGGCTGGTCAGCGTATCCCGGCGCTGCGGTTCCCGCACCGCGGCAGCCAGGATCCGGTCCGCCTCCCGCTGCATGGCGCGCAGTTCGGCAGCATCGGGCGGGGACCAGGCATGGCTCAGCGGCGCCTCCTCCGCCGGCCGGGCAGCGGCCAGGGCATCGAGCCGAGCGAGCAGCGCCTCCGTCCCGCCGCGCCGCACGGCGACGGAGGGGACCACCGGCAGGCCCAGTTCCGCCGAAAGCCGGTCAAGGTCGATCTCCAGCCCCCGATGCCGGGCGATGTCGAACATGTTCAGCGCCAGCAGCAGCGGCCGCCCGGTCCGTTTCAGCTCCAGCACCAGGCGCAGCGCCAGGCGCGGATTGGTGGCGTCGAGGACGCAGACCAGCAGGTCCGGCATGGTTTCGCCGGCCTGACGGCCGAGGACCACATCGCGCGTCACCGCCTCGTCCGGGCTGCGGGCGCGGAGGGAATAGGTGCCGGGCAGGTCCAGCAGCCGCACGCGCCGGCCGGAAGGGGTGGTGACGGCGCCCTCCTTCCGCTCCACGGTCACGCCCGGATAATTCGCCACCCGCTGGCGGCTGCCGGTCAGGGCATTGAACAGCGCGGTCTTGCCACTATTGGGGTTGCCGACCAGGGCAACCCGCAATTCCCGCTGACTGGGGGACAGATTGTTCATCCCCGGCAGTCAGTCCAATGCTTCCACCAGGATGGCTCCGGCCTCGCGCCGGCGGAGGGCGATGGTGGCCCCGTCCACCCGGATCGCGATCGGATCGCGGCCAAACAGGCCCTGATGCAGGATCTCGACCCGCGCCCCCTCCACGAAGCCGAGTTCCAGCAGGCGGCGCTCCAGCTCCGCCGCGGGCAGGCTGCCGGTGCCGGGCGCCCGGATGCCGCGGATCCTTCCGCGGAAGCCAAGTGGCGCCGCGCCGAGATCCCGGACAGGCAAGGGGCTTGTGGAGGCGATGGTCAATTGGATCGTGGCGGACATGTGGCCCCCTCCGGGGATGGGGGCCTTTCTACTTGCGAATGCCTTGCGATTGCAAGCCGCCGAGGGCGAAGCCTCCCTCATGCCTCGGCGCCGGGCTGGCGGTTCAGTTCACCGTTGCGCCCGATGCGCGGATCAGCGGCGCCAGCCGCGCCTGCTGCGCCGTGCGGTAGCCGACGATCTCCTCATGCGAAGTCCACCATGGCTCGGCGCCGAGATTGCGATAGGCCTCGATCAATTGCGGGCTCGCCAGCGCCTGTTTCGTCAGCGCCGACATGCGGGCGATGACCGCCGGCGGCAGCCCGGCCGGGCCGGTCACGCATGTCCAGGAGACCACATCGAAGCCGGGCAGGAATTCGCTGATCGCCGGTATCTCCGGCACCACCGGGCTGCGCTTTGCCGAGGTGACGGCGAGCGGCCGCACCCTGCCCTCCCGCGACAGCGCCAGCGTGCCGGGGATGTTGTCGAACATCATGGCGACGCGGCCGGCCAGCAGGTCGAGCTGCGCCGGAGCGCTGCCGCGATAGGGGACATGCACCATCTCCACCCCAGCCATCTGCTTGAACATCTCCCCGGCGAGATGCAGCGTCGTCCCCGCCCCGGCCGAGCCGAAGCTGTATTTCCCCGGATTGGCCTTCAATAGCGCGATCAGCTCCGGCACCGAATGCGCCGGGATCTGCAGGTTCACAGCCAGCAGGTTCGGCAACTGCCAGAGGCCGGAGACGAAGGTGAAGTCCTTCGCCGGATCGAAGGGCAGGCTGGGATAGAGCGTCGGCGCAATGGCATGGGAGGCAATGCCGCCCAGGCCGATGGTGTAGCCATCCGGCGCGGATTTCGCGATCGCATCGGCGCCGACATTGCCGCCGGAGCCGCTGCGGTTCTCCACCACGAATTGCTGGCCGGTGATCTCGCTCATCCTCGCGCAGTAGATGCGCGAGAGCGTGTCGGTCGGTCCTCCCGGAGGATAGGGGTTGATGTAGCGGACCGGGCGATTCGGCCAGCCCTGGCCCTGGGCCCTGGCCGGCACGGCCAGCCCGGCGGCAAGGGTCAGCACGCTACGGCGGGAGAGACGGATGATTGCACTGCCTGTCATGCGCGTTGTCCTCCCCATTTGGCTGATGTGCCGCTAGTCGGCGTACATCCCCGCGGCCTGGATGATGGGCCGCCAGCGCGCCACCTCCTCGGCCAGGAAGCGGCGATGGAAGGCAGGGGTGGCGCGTTCCGGCGTCGCCGGCGCGGTCAGCAATTCGGCGAAGCGGGTGCGCAGGCGTTCCTCGCCAAGCGCACCGCGCAGCGCGGCAGACAGCGCCTGCTGGATCGGCTCCGGCAAGCCAGCGGGCCCATACATGCCGTGCCAGGTGCTCATGGCGATGGTCGGGAAGCCGGCCTCCGCCGTGGTCGGCACCTGCTCCAGGCCGGGCAGCCGCTCCGGGCTGCTGACGGCATAGACCTTCACCCGCCCGTCCCGAATATAAGGCACGGTGTTGGTGGCCTGGTCACAGAGGATATCGACGCGCCCGGCCATCAGCTCGGTGATCGCCGGCGCGGTGCCGCGGAAGGCAACGACCGTGGCCCGCGCGCCGGCGGCCTGCTGCACCAGCATGCCGCAGAGATTGGCGGCGGAGCCAAGCCCGGCCGTAGCGAGGTTCAGCTTGTCCCCCTGCTGCTTCAGCTCCGCCATATATTCCGCAAGGGTGTTGGCCGGGAAATTCGGTCCTGCCACCAGGGTCATCGCCGCCTCGGAGACGAGGCCGAGCGGCGTGAAGCTTTCCAGCACATCATAGGGCAGGCGGCGGTAGAAGGTGGCGCTGGCGGCAAAGCCGATATTGTTGATCAGCAGCGTGTAGCCGTCGGGCCGCGACTGCGCCACGCGCTGCGGGCCAGGGATGGAGCCGCCGATGCTTTCCACCACCACCGGCTGGCCAAGATGCTTGCCCATATTGTCGGCGACGATGCGCGTAATGGTGTCGGTCGGCCCGCCAGCCGCACCGGCGGCGATGATGGTGACCGGGCGTGTCGGAAATGCCGCCGTCTGCGCACGCAGGGAAGGCGCGGCGAGGACGAAGGGAATGCTGGCGGCAAAGGCACGGCGAGACATTCGCATCGGGACGGTCCTCCCTGGCTACGGATGAGCAGGTCAGTCCACGCGGGCGCCGGAAGCGCGGATCAGGGGCGCGAATTGCGCCTCGTTCTGTCTGCGGAATTCGGCCAGCCCTTCCGGCGTGGTCCACCAGGTGGTGGCGCCGTTCTCGTGAAAGCGGGCGATCAGGTCCGGGCTTTCCAATGCCTGCTTCGTCAGTGCCGAGAGCCGCTGCACCATCGGCTTCGGCAGGCCAGCCGGGCCGATGACCGCGCCCCAGGAGGTGATCTCGAAGCCCGGCAGGAATTCCGACATGGTCGGGATTTCCGGCGCCTGCGGGCTGCGCTTCGCGCCGGTGACGGCGAGTGCCCGCACCTTGCCTTCCCTTGCCGAGGCCAGCGCCTGGGGGATGTTGTCGAAGATCATGTGCACGCGCCCGCCCAGCAGGTCCACATGCGCGGGCGCGCCGCCGCGATAGGGAACATGCAGGATATCGAGCCCGGCCATCGCCTTGAACATCTCGCCCGAGAGATGCACCGTCGTGCCGGAGCCGGACGAGGCATAGGTGAATTTGCCGGGATTGGCCTTCAGCAGTGCGATCAGCTCCGGCACTGTGCGGGCAGGCACGTCATTGTTGACTACCAGCATGTTCGGCAGCTGCCAGAGGCCGGCGATGTAGGTGAAGTCCCGGTTCACGTCGAAGGGCAGCCGCGCATAGAGCGTCGGCGAGATGGCCAGCGGCGCGACGCTGCCGAGGCCGATGGTGTTCCCGTCCGCGGGTACCCGGGCGATGGCCTCCGTGCCGACATTGCCGGCGGAGCCGCTGCGGTTCTCGACAATGAATTGCTGGCCGGTGATCTCGCTCATCTTCTGGCACCAGATGCGCGAGAGGATGTCCGTGCCGCCGCCCGGCGGGAAAACGCCGATGAAGCGCACCGGGCCGGTGGGCCAGGCATTGCCCTGGCCCCAGGCGGTCCCGGTCCCGGCCAGCCCGGCCGCCGCAAGCCCCAGCGTGGCACGGCGCGACACGCCAAAAGCGCCGGCCCTGACGGGCCGGTTCGTTTCTTTCATTCCGTTCCTCCCCTTGCCGGCCTGACAGCCGGTCAGGAAGGCAGGGTGACGGAAGCGGCGGGCCGATGCCAACCCCTTTGTCCGTGAGGGCGGCACCGGACCCAAGGGGCCGCCCTACATGGGGCGGGCGGGCGGCACTTGGCTGGCGGGCTGCGGTGGCGGCTCAGGCGCCGGATAGGTGCGCGGATAGGTGATCGCTGATGGCGGGCCCGGCGGGCGTGGGGGCCCGGCCCGGCCGCAGGCCGCAAGCGGCGCCAGCATGGCCAGGGCCAGAAGCACGATGGTCAGTCTCGTC
>CALGVL010000223.1 GCA_937930165.1 uncultured Acetobacteraceae bacterium | reverse complement strand
GCGGCGCCGCCGGCGGCCAGGGTGGGGTCCTCCGGGTGCTGCACCACGAAGCTGCCGAAGGCGCGGGCATAGGAGAGGGCGAGGCGCATGGTCCGGGCATTGCCGATGGCCCGCGCCCCATCGGTGAAGGCGACGGCACCGGCCTCCCTCAGCAGCCCGTATTCCGAGATTTCCTGCCCCTCGCAACGCTTGGTGGCGGCCGCGTAGGGCAGCAGGGTGAGGCAGCCCGTCGCCTCGCCGCGGCGGAGGACGAACTGCACCAGGGCCGGGTCGTCCAGCGGCGGGTCGGTATCCGGCAGGGCGCAGATGGTGGTGATGCCGCCGGCCGAGGCGGCGAGGGCGGCGGAGGCAATGGTCTCCCGGTGCTCCGCCCCCGGCTCGCCCAGGGCGGCGCGAAGATCCACCAGGCCGGGGGCGAGGCACAGCCCCTCGCCGGCGACGGTCGCCACGCCATCGGGCCGGCCGATATTCTGGCCGAGATCCAGGATGGCCCCGTCCCGCACCAGGAGGTCGCCGGTCGTATCCAGGCCGGAGGCCGGGTCCAGCAGCCGGACCCCGGTGAACAGGATGTCGCTCATGCTCAGACGTTCCGCCGCAGGTCGCGGGCCAGGACGTCCAGCACCGCCATGCGGACGGCGACGCCCATCTCCACCTGTTCGCCGATCACGCTGCGCTCCGGGTCGTCGGCGATGGCGCTGTCGATCTCGATGCCGCGGTTCATCGGGCCGGGATGCATGACGATGGCATCCGGCTTGGCCCAGGCCAGCTTCTCCGCATCCAGCCCGTAGAAGCGAAAGAACTCGCGGGGGGAGGGGACCAGGCCGCCGGTCATCCTTTCCTTCTGCAGCCGCAGCATCATCACCACATCGGCGCCGTCCAGCCCCGCCCTCATGTCGTGGAAGACCTCGACGCCGAGCCGCGCCGCCTCCGCCGGGATCAGGGTGGGCGGGCCGACGATGCGGACCCGGCAGTTCATGGTGGTCAGCAGGTGGATGTTGCTGCGGGCCACCCGGCTATGCAGCACATCGCCGCAGATGGCGACCACCAGCCCCTCCAGCCTTCCCTTGCGGCGGCGGATGGTCAGGGCATCCAGCAGCGCCTGGGTGGGGTGTTCATGGGTGCCGTCCCCGGCATTGATGACGCTCGCCGACACCTTCTGCGAAAGCAGCGCCGGCGCCCCGGACTGGGCGTGGCGGACCACCAGCAGGTCGCAATGCATGGCGTTCAGGGTGGAGGCGGTGTCGAGCAGCGTCTCCCCCTTGTTCACGCTGCTGGTGGAGACGGACATGTTGATCACATCCGCCCCCAGCCGCTTGCCGGCCAGCTCGAAGCTGGTGCGGGTGCGGGTCGAGTCCTCGAAGAACAGGTTGATCAGCGTGCGGCCCTTCAGCAGGTCCCGCTGGGTCTTCCCGGACCGGTTCAGCAGCGCATAGCTCTCGGCCAGTTCGAGCAGCGCCTCGATATGCGGCGGCTCCAGGCCCTCGATGCCCAGGAGATGGCCGCCGGGGAGAATGGGGAAGGAGAAGGACATCACGACTCGTCCGGAACGGGCGGCGGCACCCTAGCCGCGGGGGCGGTCGCGTCCAAGGCCGCCTGGAGGGTGTAGGCGGCGGCGGCCCGGTCCACCACCGCTGCCCGCTTGCTGCGGCTGAGGTCCGCCTCCCCCACCAGCATCCGGTTGACGGCGGAGGAGGAGAGCCGTTCGTCCCACAGCGCCACCGGCAGGCCGGTGGCCTCGCTCAGCGCCAGGGCCCAGTCCCTGGCCGCCTGGGCGGCCGGGCCGAAGGAGCCGTCCATGCCGAGCGGCAGCCCGACCACCAGCCCCCCGGCCCCCTCCTTCCGGGCGATGGCCAGGACCTCCGCCGCATTGGCCTTCAGCTTGCCGCGCTTCAGGCTGCCATAGGGGGAGGCCAGCATCAGCAACACATCGGACAGCGCCACGCCGATGGTCTTCGTTCCGGGGTCCAGGCCGATCAGCCTCTGCCCGCGCGGCAGCGCCGCCCGCAAGTCCTTGAGGTTGTAGAGGGGCATGGGCACGTTTATGGTCCGCCGCCCCGCATTCGGGAATTCGGAAAACGCCATGTCCCTCGATACCGCCATGGTGAGGCGCATCGCCTCGCTTGCCCGCATCCGACTTGAGGAGGAGGAGGTCGGCCGCATGCAGGCCGAACTCAACGGCATTCTGGGCTGGATCGAGCAATTGCAGGCGGTGCCGACCGAGGGCGTGGAGCCCATGGCCGGCGGTGGTGCCGTCTCGATGCGGATGCGGGAGGATATCGTGACCGATGGCGGCATCCGCGATGCCATCCTGGCCAATGCCCCCGACCGCGAGGGCGATTATTTCGGCGTGCCGAAGGTGGTGGAGTGATGCACCCGACCGATTTCACCCTGCGCGGCGCCATCGAGGCCCTGACCGAGGGCACGATCAGTGCCGAGGAACTGACCCGGGCGCATCTGGACGCCATCGAGCGGCTGAATCCGCGGCTCAACGCCTACATCACCGTAACCGCCGAGCAGGCGCTGGAGCAGGCCCGCGCCAGCGACGAGCGCCGCAGGCAGGGTCTGGCCGGGCCGCTGGAGGGCGTACCGCTGGCCATCAAGGACCTGTTCTGCACGGCCGGAGTCAGGACCACGGCAGGCAGCCGGATCCTGGGCAATTTCATCCCACCTTATGAGAGCACCGTCTCCGCCAACCTGCTGCGGGATGGCGCGGTGTTCCTCGGCAAGGCGAATTTGGACGAATTCGCCATGGGCTCCTCCAACGCCACCTCCGCCTTCGGGCCGGTGGAGAATCCCTGGAGCCGGCGCAACGACCCGGAGACAAAGCTGGTGCCGGGTGGCTCCTCCGGCGGCTCGGCCGCGGCGGTGGCGGCGCGGCTGGCGCTGGGGGCGACGGCGACGGATACCGGCGGCTCCATCCGCCAGCCCGCGGCCTTCTGCGGCGTCGCCGGGATCAAGCCGACCTATGGCCGGTGCAGCCGCTTCGGGATCGTGGCCTTCGCCTCCAGCCTGGACCAGGCGGGGCCGGTGGCGCGGACTGTGGAGGATTGCGCCATCCTGCTGCGCAGCATGAGCGGCTTCGACCCGAAGGATTCCACCAGCGCCGATGTCCCGGTGCCGGATTTCGCCGCCGCCTGCACCCGCTCCGTGAAGGGGCTGCGCATCGGCGTGCCGAAGGAATACCGCATCGAGGGCATGCCGGCGGAGATCGAGGCGCTGTGGCGGCAAGGCCTGGAATGGCTGCGCGATGCCGGCGCCGAGCTGGTGGAGATCAGCCTGCCGCATACGAAGTATGCGCTGCCGACCTACTACATCGTGGCGCCGGCTGAGGCCTCCTCGAACCTCGCCCGCTATGACGGCGTGCGCTACGGGCTGCGGGTGGAGGAGCGGGGCGACGACCTGACCGATCTGTACGAGCGCACCCGTGCCGCCGGCTTCGGTGCGGAGGTCAAGCGGCGGATCATGATTGGCACCTATGTGCTCTCCGCCGGCTATTACGACGCCTATTACCTGAAGGCGCAGAAGGTCCGGGCGCTGATCAAGCGCGACTTCGACCAGGCCTGGGACAAGGTGGATGCCATCGTCACCCCGGCGACGCCCTCCGCCGCCTTCGGCATGAACGAGAAGACCGACGATCCGGTGACCATGTATCTGAACGACGTCTTCACCGTGACGGCGAACCTGGCCGGGCTGCCGGGGCTGGCGGTTCCGGCGGGGCTGGACGCGCAGGGCCTGCCGCTCGGCCTGCAGGTGATCGGCCGGGCCTTCGACGAGGAGACGGTGTTCGCGGTCGGCGCGGCGCTGGAGCGCAGCGCGAATTTCACGGCGTTGCCGGCGGTGAGGGCGGGCGCATGAGCTACACTATCGAGGGCCGCACCGGCCCCTGGGAACTGGTCATTGGGCTGGAGGTCCATGCCCAGGTCATTAGCCAGGCCAAGCTGTTCAGCGGCGCTGCCACCGCCTTCGGCGCGGAGCCGAACACCCAGGTCAGCTTCATCGATGCCGGCTTCCCCGGCATGCTGCCGGTCATCAACCGGGAATGCGTGGCGCAGGCGGTGCGCACCGGGCTTGGCCTGAATGCGCAGGTCAATCTGTGGTCCCGCTTCGACCGCAAGAACTACTTCTATGCCGACCTGCCGCAGGGCTACCAGATCAGCCAGTACCAGCACCCGATCATCGGCCATGGCGTGATCGAGATCGAGCTGCAGGACGGCAGCACGAAGAAGGTCGGCATCACCCGCCTGCATCTGGAGCAGGATGCCGGCAAGTCGCTGCATGACCAGCACCCGACCAAGAGCTTCATCGACCTGAACCGCTCCGGCGTCGCGCTGATGGAGATCGTCTCCGAGCCCGACATGCGCAGCCCGGAGGAGGCCGGCGCCTATCTGGCGAAGCTGCGGCAGATCCTGCGCTATCTCGGCACCTGCGACGGCAATATGGACGAGGGCTCCATGCGGGCCGACGTCAATGTCTCCGTCCGCCGCCCCGGCGAGGGCTTCCGCACCCGCTGCGAGGTGAAGAACGTCAACTCCATCCGCTTCGTCATGCAGGCGGTGGAGGCGGAGGCGCGCCGCCAGATCGAGGTCTGGGAGGAAGGCGGCACGGTGGAGCAGGAGACTCGCCTGTTCGACACCGCCCGCGGCGTCACCCGTTCCATGCGCTCCAAGGAGGAGGCGCATGACTACCGCTACTTCCCCGATCCGGACCTGCCGCCCCTGGTGCTCGACCCTGCCTGGGTGGAGGAGCTGAAGGCCAGCCTTCCCGAACTGCCGGATGCCCGCCGCGCCCGCTACATGCGCGATTTCGGCCTGACCGCCTATGACGCGCATGTCCTGACGCTGGAGAAGGAGACGGCTGCCTATTACGAGACGGTGGCCAAGGGCCGCGACCCCAAGCTCGCCGCCAATTGGGTGATGGGCGACCTCTTCGCCGCGCTGAACCGGACGAAGCGCAGCATCGAGGATTCGCCCGTCTCCGCTGAGAATCTCGGCGCCCTGCTGGACCTGATGAAGGACGGCACCCTCTCCGGCAAGCTGGCCAAGGAGGTGTTCGAGGCGATGGTGGAGACGGGCAAGGCCCCCGGCGCCATTGTCGAGGAGCGCGGGCTGCGTCAGGTGACCGATACCGGGGCGATCGAGGCCGCGGTGGACAAGGTGCTGGCCGCGAATGCCGACAAGGTGGCCGAGTACAAGTCCGGCAAGGACAAGCTGTTCGGCTTCTTCGTCGGCCAGGTGATGAAGGCGATGCAGGGCAAGGGCAACCCGGCCCTGGTGAATCAGGTGCTAAAGCAGAAGCTGGGCTGAGGCAGCCCGTTACCCCGGGGTGACGGGTTCACCCCGGGAGCACGGCCTTATGGAATTGCCGGCAGGGCCTCGTTCGTCTCCCTCGCCATGCCCGGGATCAGCAGCGCATCCGCCAGTGCCCAGGTCCCGGTGGCGACAAAGCCGAGCAGTCCGAGGCCGCTCCAGATCAGTGGCACGGAGAGCAGCGTGATCGCCGCCATCCCGGCGGCGCTGAGGCCCCGGCCAAGATAGAGGCGGTGCAGCCCGAACAGGCCGAACAGCGCCCATAGCAGATAGGCGAAGCCAACCGACTTGCGGCGCGGCCCCGGCAATACGACGGCATGCATACCCGATCCCCCTGACACGGCCTGCGCCGTCGGAAGCAGTGCTTCCGCCCCTCTCGCAGAACCGCACGCATAAGTTGCAACAGGGGCTTCGGTTTGTGAAGGCATTTCGGAAAGTATACGACGCAATGCCGCCCCGCGTTGCCCCGCCGCCACGTCGGTCCGGCGGCAGCCGGGGCCGGGGGGTGCCTCGCCATCGCGGTCCGCCTCGGCTACCGTCCCGGCCCCCGAGAGGAACCGGAGCCTGGAATGATCGAGCTCTATGCCTGGAACACCCCCAACGGCCGCAAGATCAGCGTGGCGCTGGAGGAAATGGGCCTGCCCTACCGCGTGCACACGGTGGACATCACCAAGAACGAGCAGTTCAACCCGGACTTCCTGAAGATCAGCCCGAACAACCGCATCCCCGCGATCATCGACCCGGAGGGGCCAGGCGGCCAGCCGATCAGCGTCTTCGAGAGCGGCGCCATCCTGCTCTATCTCGGCGAGAAGACGGGAAAATTCCTGCCGCGCGACCTGCGGGCGCGGGTGCCGGTCTATGAATGGCTGATGTGGCAGATGGGCGGCTTCGGCCCCATGCCCGGCCAAGTCCATCACTTCCTGATGGTGAAGGACCCGCAGGACCAGCGCTACGGGCTGGAGCGCTACAGCAAGGAGACGCGGCGCCTCTACGGCGTGCTGGACCGGCGGTTGCAAGGGCGGGACTTTGTCGCTACCGAGGGTGAGCCAAGCGTGGCAGATTTCGCCATCCTCGGCTGGGCCTGGCGGCATGAGCGGCATCAGGTGGATCTGGCGGACTTCCCCGCCGTCCGCCGCTGGTATGAGGCCATGATGGCCCGTCCGGCGACGCGGCGCGGCTTCGAGGTGGCGCTGTCCTAGCCCTTGCCGGCGCGCGGCGGGA